>NZ_BAAAZP010000007.1:0-11111 GCF_039536965.1 Nonomuraea antimicrobica
ATCCCGGCCATGTTCGCCGCCGTCTACCCGGGCCTCGACGCCCTCAACGTCATGCGCCTGACCAGCCCGCAATCGGCCGTCCTGGCGGCGGTGATCTTCAACGCGCTGGTCATCGTCGCGCTGATCCCCCTGTCGCTGCGCGGCGTCCGCTACCGCCCGTCCAGCGCCTCCAAGCTGCTGTCGCGCAACCTCTACCTCTACGGGCTGGGCGGCATCGTCGCCCCGTTCATCGGCATCAAGATCATCGATCTCATCATCCACTTCCTTCCGGGGATGTCGTAAATGAACCGCACGCCCATCTGGGTACGCCGGCACCTCGTAGCGCTCCGCGCGCTGCTCACGCTGACGGTGCTCACCGGGGTGATCTACCCGCTGGTCGTCACGGGCGTGGCCCAGACGCTGTTCAACGGCCAGGCCAACGGCTCGATGGTGCGCAGGGACGGCAGAGACGTGGGCAGCTCGCTCATCGGCCAGTCCTTCACCGGCCCCGGGGGCGCCCCGGTCGCCACGTACTTCCAGTCCCGGCCGTCGGCGGCCGGTGGCGGCTACGTCACGACGTCCACCAGCGCCAGCAACCTCGGGCCCGAGGACATCATCGACACCCCGGGCAGGAAGTCCCTGCTCACCCAGGTCTGCGCCCGCTCCAAGGCGGTCGGTGAATTGGAGGGCGTCAGCGGCGCCCGGCCGTACTGCACTCCCGACGGGGTCGGCGCGGTGCTGAAGGTCTTCCCCGACCGCGCCGTCAGCGTCAACCAGGCGTGCCCGGCCGCGCCCTTCGTGCCGGAGTACCGGAGGCTGAAGGTCGAGTGCGCGCGGCCGGGCCAGGACTACGCGGCGGGGCGGACCGTGCCGGTCCGGGGGAACGCCGGGACGCCCGCGGTTCCCCCGGACGCGGTCACGGCCAGCGGCTCCGGCCTCGACCCGCACATCTCCGTGGCCTACGCCCACCTCCAGACGCCCCGCGTGGCCAGGGCGCGCGGCCTCGGCCGGGCCGAGGTCGAGCGGCTCGTCCAGGAGCACACCGTGGGCCGGGCGCTCGGCTTCATGGGTGAGCCCGCCGTCAACGTGCTCGAACTGAACCTGGCGCTGGACCGGTCGTGAAGAGGGGCCGCCTGCGGGTCTACCTCGGGGCGGCGCCCGGGGTCGGCAAGACGTACGCGATGCTCGGCGAGGGCCGCCGCGGCCTCGAACGCGGCCGGGACGTGGTCGTGGGCTTCGTCGAGACCCACGGCCGCCCCCGCACCGCCGCCCTCCTGGAAGGCATGGAGCTGATCCCCCGCCAGACCATCGTCTACCGCGGGGCCACCTTCACCGAACTCGACGTAGAAGCCGTCATCCGGCGCGCACCCAAAGTGGCGCTGATCGACGAACTGGCCCACACCAACGTCCCCGGCTCCAGGAACGTCAAGCGCTGGCAGGACATCGACGAGATCCTCGACGCCGGGATCGACGTCATCTCCACCGTCAACATCCAGCACCTGGAATCGGTCAACGACGTCGTCCAGGAGATCACCGGCGTCCCGCAGCGGGAGACCGTACCCGACGAGGTGGTCAGGCGGGCCGACCAGATCGAGCTGGTGGACATGTCGGCCGAGGCGCTGCGGCGCCGGATGGCGCACGGGAACATCTACGCCCCGGAAAAGGTCAGCGCCGCGCTGGCGAACTACTTCCGCGTCGGCAACCTCACCGCCCTGCGCGAGCTGGCCCTGCTCTGGGTCGCCGGCAAGGTGGACGACCAGCTCGACCGCTACCGCGCCGAACACGGCATCGCCACCACCTGGGAGACCCGCGAACGCGTGGTCGTCGCCCTCACCGGCGGCCCCGAGGGCGACACGCTCATCCGCCGCGCCGCCCGCATCGCCACCCGGAGCAAGGGCGCCGACCTGCTGGCCGTCCACGTCACCGGCACCGACGGGCCGCCGGTCGGCGACCCCGCCGGCCTGGCCCGCCAGCGCACGCTGGTGGAGAGCATGGGCGGCACCTACCACCAGGTCGTCGGCGACGACATCCCGCGCGCGCTGCTCGACTTCGCCCGCGGCGTCAACGCCACCCAACTCGTCCTCGGCGCCTCCCGCAGGGGCCGCTTCGCCCAGATCATCTCGCGCGGCGTCGGAGTCGAGACCACGGCCAGGTCCGGCTCGATCGACGTGCACCTCGTCACCCACGAGCACGCCAAGAGGGGACGGCGGCGGCCGGAACGCTCCCGGGCGGCGCTCACCCGCAAGCGCAGACTCATCGGCTGGGCGGTCGCGGTGGCGGGCCTGCCGCTGCTCACCGCCGTCCTCCTGGCCATCCGCCACATGATCGCCCTGCCCAGCGAGATCCTGCTCTTCCTCTGCCTGGTCGTCGGCGTGGCGCTCATCGGCGGCACCTGGCCCGCGCTCACCGCGGCCGTGGCCGGGTCGCTGCTGCTCAACTGGTTCTTCACCCCGCCCGTCGGGCAGTTCACCATCGCCAACCCGGAGAACCTGCTCGCGTTGATCGTGTTCCTGCTGGTCGCGACGGCGGTGAGCACGATCGTGGACGTGGCGGCCCGGCGTACCAGGGAGGCGGCCCGCGCGAGCGCGGACGCCGAGGCGCTGTCCACGCTGGCCGGGCACGTGCTGCGCGGCGAGGCGGCCCTGCCCTCCCTCCTCGGACGGCTGCGCGAGACGTTCGGGCTCGACTCGGTCACCCTGCTGGAACGCATCGGCGAGCCCACCCCCGAGGACCAGTCCCGCCCCGCCGCGTGGCGCGTCATCGCCTCCTCAGGAACGGCTCCCGCCACCAGCCCCAGCACCGCCGACACCGACGTCGTGATCAGCGACACTCTCGTGCTCGCCGCCCGCGGCCCGCTGCTGGACGCCGCCGACCAGCGCGTCCTGGAGGCGTTCGCCGCCGAGGCCGCCGTCGCGCTGCGCCAGGAGCGCCTCCAGGAGGAGGCGGAACGCGCCAAGCCGCTGGCGGAGGCCGACAGGGTGCGTACCGCGCTGCTCGCCGCGGTCAGCCACGACCTGCGCACCCCGCTGTCGGCCGCCAAGGCCGCCGTCGAGAGCCTGCGCAACCGGGACGTCACCTGGTCCGCGCGGGACCGCGAGGAACTGCTGGCCACCGCCGACGAGTCGCTCGCCCGGCTGGAGCGCCTGGTGGACAACCTGCTCGACATGAGCCGCCTGCAGGCCGGTGTGCTCGGCCTGACCCTCCAGCCCGTCGTCCTGGAAGAGGTCGTCCCCCGGGCGATCGACGACCTCGGAGCCCTGCGCGACCGCGTCGCGGGCGACGTCGCGATCGACCTGCCGGAGATCGTGGCCGACCCGGTGCTGCTGGAGCGGGTGCTGGTCAACCTCATGGCCAACGCCGTCCACCACAGCCCCGCCGGCGTACAGGTGCTGATCAACGCCGACCGGCACGAGGACCAGGTCGAGATCCGGGTCATCGACCGCGGGCCGGGCATCCCGCGCGAGGCGTACGAGCAGGTGTTCCTGCCCTTCCAGCGGCTCGGCGACCGCGGCACCGGCGTCGGCCTCGGGCTGGCGCTCGCGCGCGGCCTGACCGAGGCCATGGGCGGCACGCTCGTACCCGAGGAGACGCCAGGGGGCGGCCTGACCATGGTCGTCAGCCTGCCCGTCTCCTCCCGGGCGTCAAGATCGTGAGGTGGGGCGTGGGGTTCGCGTAGGGGTTGCGTCAGGACGTACGCGCTCCCGTCCGCCACCGGAGAGGCTGGAGAGATCACCCGACCTGACGGAGCGACCCCATGCCCATCAACCCCGACCCGTGGATCCCCGAGCGCGAGGTGGAGATCGAGCGCGACCGGCTCAGGGAGATCCGTTCGCGGCTGCCCGAGGCCGCCAGGCCGCTCGACGACGTGCTGCCCGGCCTGGTCGCGCTCGCCGTGGCGGAGAACGCCTTCACCTCGTTCACCCACTCGCTGGCGCTGGCGTACAACGAGGTCGAGGCGTACACCATGGCGGAGGTGCGCCACCGCGTGGACGACACCGTACGGATCCAGGACGGCCTGACCTTCTCCCTAGCCACCTGGCAGGACGCCGAGATCGCGAGCACCGTGCGGTCGCCGTCCCCCGAAGCGCCGTGAACCTGGCCGAGCTGGCCAGGTCGAGCCTGATGACGGGCACGGGGGCCGGGGTGACCCTGTCGGCGCTGGGCGTGCCCGCGGGCTGGCCGTTCGTCGGAAGGATGTACGTCCACCAGTACGACCCGCAGGTGTTCTTCGACGCGGCCGGGGCCTGGCTGACCGTGCGCGACGACGTCACGGCGGCCCGGCTGAACGTGGCGGCGCTGGTCTCCGAGGTGGCCGTGACGAGCTGGCGCAGCGAGGACGGCCGGGCCTTCCAGCGGCGCATGGACGCGTACCTGGCCGATCTGCGCGGCATCGAGCTCAGGGCCGTGGTCACCGCTCTGACGCTGTACACGGTGGGGGCGGCGCTGGCGGCGATGGTCCTGTTCCAGTTCCTGGTCGCGGCGGCGATGGCCGCCATCGCGGTGTGGGTGCTGGGCGCGGCCGTCACCCCGCTCACCCTGGCCGGCGCCCGGGTCCTGGCCACGCGGAGCCTCACCACGCTCTACGCGGGCTACCAGGGGGTGGAGCGGCTGCTCGACGCCCTGCTGCACGGCTGCGCCGCCGCGCTGACCGCGGTCGTCGCCGTGGACGTCGGCGTCGAGGCCGCCCGTGGCGACCGCAGCGGCCTGAACGACCTCGCCGCCGCGACCTTCGCCCAGGGCCCGCTGCTGGTCTGGGGCACGGCCAACCGGATCGAACGCGACCTGACGGCCCACGGGCTCAGCGGACGCCGTCCGCGCGGCGGAACGGTGCTGCCGCAGGGCGTCCCGCAGGTCGCGGGCGCCAAAGCCGTCAACGACGTCATGACCGGCAGCCAGACGATCACCGGACGACACGTGCCTGAGCAGGCCGCCGACGGCACCTACGCCTTCCCCTGGGAGTGACACGGACTTGGACACGGACTTGGACACGGACCTGGGTTTGGACTTGGGGCACGCGCTCGGCCTCGACCCCGAACGGCTGGCGGCCGACGCCGACCGCTTCTTCGACCGCCTCGGCCCGCTGCCCGACGCCGACGAACCGGTGCGCGCCGAGTCGCGAGACGGCCTGGTGAGCGTCGAGTACAGCGGCGCGGCGGGCGTACGGGAGCTGCGGCTCGACCCCCGGGCCATGCGGATGGACTCCGCGCGGCTCGCGGAGACCATCGTCGGCGTGATCCGGCAGGCCAGGGAACGGGCCGAGGCCGAGGAGCGCGAGAGGTCCGAGGCGTTCCTCGGCGCCGCCCGCGCGCTCCTCGCCGACCGGGACCTCATCGCGGACCGGCTGCGCGACGTCACCCCCACGCTCCAGGAGAACCTGGAGCGCGCCGGCGCGACGATCGACCGGGTACGCGCCCTGCTGCGGCCCTGATCCCGCGCCCCTCGCCGAGGGGATCACAGCTCGAAGACGAGTACGACGGCGACCACGATGTCCAGGACGCCGCACCACTCGGCGAACGAGCGGGCGACGACCTTGTCCTTCTTCAGGTGCGCGAAGTCCCAGACGCCGTGGCAGAACCAGCCCGCGGCCACCAGGTAACGGGCCGGCTCGGCATCGACGGCCAGGCCGACCAGGGCGAGCCCGCCGAAGACGAGCATGCCCAGCGCCTGGATCCTGAACGTGCCGTCCCTTCGGAGCTGCCCGTCCACCCCGGCCCAGACCAGCACGACCAGCGCGATGGCGGTGAAGACGGCGGCGGCCGGGACCACGTCCAGGATTCGCAGCCCCATGACGGCGACGAACCCGATCACCAGCCCCGGCCAGGTCGCCTCGCGCCGCCGCAGCTTGGCCATGACGAGGTACAGCAGCGGCAGGAGCACGAGGATGTGGGCGAAGCCGACGACGTTCTCGGCCGACGCGCCACCGCCGAAGGTCGCGGCCGCCGCCAGCGCCAGCGCCGTCGGCCAGCGCCGCACCAGCCGGCGGCGCCAGCTCACGCGCTGAGTGGTGGGGTTGCTCATGGGAAGCTCCTCCTGTACGGGGTGGGGGTATCCATGAGCTTGGAGGAGGCGGGGCGGCGCGAGTAGTGCCGGAACCACAGCTACGGACGTGGAGATGTCACCCGATCTCATGACATCTGTCACACGACTGATCAGCCGCGTACGACCCAGTCCCGCGCACGGCGAACGGGGCCCGGATGTGCTCGTGAGCGGCCTCCCACAGCCGGTCTGATGCCCGGCGCGCCCCGCGCCCGATCCCCGGCCCGCGTCAGATCCAGCCCTCCTCCCACGCGCGGTGGGCGGCGGCGTGGCGGGAGGCGACGCCCAGCTTGGCCATGGCCGACGACAGGTAGTTGCGCACCGTGCCGGGGGCGAGATGGACCTGCGCGGCGATCTCGCTGATCGGGGCGCCGCTCCGCGAGGCGCGCAGGACCTCGAGTTCGCGCCCGGTGAGCGGGCAGTCGTCCTCCGTCAGCGCGGAGGCGGCGATGTCGGGGTCCACATAGCGCCGACCGGCGGCGACGTGACGGATGATCTCCGCCAGTTTGCCGGCGGGGGTGGTCTTGGGCACGAACCCGCTCACTCCCGCGGCGAGAGCGCGGCGCAGCACTCCGGGGCGGGCGTGGCGGGTGACGAGGATCAGCTTGGTCGGCAACTCGGCGCGGATCTCCTCCGCCGCCCGCAGGCCGTCGGCCGGTGGCATCTCCAGGTCCAGTACGGCGATGTCGGGCCGGTGCTCGCGGGCCAGCCGCACGGCGTCGGTGGAGGTGGCCGCCTCGGCGACCACGGCCATGCCGTCCTCCAGCGACAGGAGCGCGGCCAGGGCTCCCCTGAGCAGGGCCTCGTCGTCGGCGATGAGCAGCCGGATCATCGCCCACCACCCTCGAAAGCCGCCCCAGACGCGGCCCCGAACCCGAGCCGGGGGCCAAGGTCACGGCCGGGATCGCGGTCGGAGTCGGGGCCAGGGCTGCCGCCGGGGTCGGGGTCGGGGTCGGGGTCGGGCGAGGGCGTCGTTGTGGGGGCGGAGCCGTGCAGCGGGAGGGAGGCCGTCACCTCGAACCGGTTGTCGTCGTGCCACCACCGCAGGGTCCCGCCCGCCTGCTCCAGCCGTTGGGCCAGGGTGCGCAGCCCGGTGCCGGTCTCCTCCGAGGCCGGCCCGTGGTCGGGTGGCGCCACGCCGTCGTTGCCGACGCGCAGGCAGGCACGTCCGTCCTCGACCCGGTACAGCACATGGGCGTGCCGCGCCCGGCTGTGCCGCAGGACGTTGGTGGTCGCCTCGCGTACCACCAGGCCGAGCAGGTGGCGGCCCGGCTCGGGCAGTACGTCCACGTCGGCGTCACTCTCCAGTGTCGTGCCGATGTCGGCCGCGGCCAGGACCCGGGCCGCGTTGCCCAGCTCGCGTTCAAGCGTCGTGCGCCGGTATCCCTGGACCACGGCGCGGGTCTCGCGCAGCGCGTCGGTGGACAGCCGCTGGACCTCCCGCATCTCGGCCGCGGCCCGTGCCGGGTCGGCTTCGGCCAGCCGCGCGGCCAGCTCGCTCTTGAGCGCGATGACCTGCAGGTTGTGGCCCTGGATGTCGTGCAGGTCGGCGGCGAACCTGAGCCGTTCGTCCTTGACCGCGAGTTCGGCGGCCAGGCCCCGCGCGGTGTCCAGCCGGTCGGCGACGTCCCAGGCCCAGAGCATGCCCAGCGTCATCCAGGCGACGAACGCGATCAGCCCGGCGGGGAACGCGGCGGCGACCGGCCAGCGCCCGTCGCCTGCCAGCAGACTGACGTTCACCCCGAGCGCGGCGGCGGCCCCCGCGCCCGCGACGACGAACACCCGCCGCCGCACCGTCGGCAGGAACGTCGCCGTGATCGACACCATCACCGCCGGGCCCAGCGCCCACATCTCGTAGTCACGCAGGCTCAGCGCGATCGCCGCCAGCGCGGCAGCCGCCACGCCACCGGCCCCCAGCCACACGACCGGCAACCCGGCAGCCCGCGCGGGCTCGGGCTCGCGCGACAGCCTCCGGTTGACCAGCACCACGGCCGTCGCGAGCAGCACCACGAGCGCGACTCCGCCGAGCGACCCGGCCCATCCCGCCAGGCGTGGGTCAAGGGCCCACTCCCGGACGAAGAGGACGGTAAAGACGGCGATGGTCACGGTGAGACTCCACCAGGTGAAACGGCGGAAGGCCCACAGGCCCGTGGCGCGCTCGGTCGGCTCGTCATGCACGCCGCCCATTCTCCCCCGGCCGGCCGCCCCACGACGAGGCCTGATCCCCCGCAGCCCACTCCCGACCCCACGGGCAGGCCCCCGCCGTGCGCCGCCTCCCGCCGCGTGCTACCCCTCGCCCCGGGTGGCGGCGGCGAGGAAGAGAGGGAGGGCGAGGAACAGCCGGTCGCGTTCGGCTCGCCGTGTCTGCTCGGCGGTCCATTCCTCGCACTGCTCACGGGTGATGACGCCCGCCGCGCGAACGGCCTCGGCCAGGCCGGTGAGCAGGCCGAGCATCGTCCGGCCGGTGTGGACGCCCACGTGCACCTCGACCTCCACCTCGCGGAACCCGGCGTCCAGCAGCAGGTTGCGGTAGCCGCGGGCGGCGCGCGGAGCGGTGACCAGGTCGGCGCGGGCCTGCACGATCGTCCGCGTGAGGCCGGGGCGGTCGGAGTCGATGACGATGGTGTCCCAGTCCTGACCGACGAGGACGATCCGGCCGTCCGGGGCCAGCACCCGCCGGGCCTCGGCCAGCGCCCGAGCGGGGTCGGACAGCTCGTGGTAGACCTTGTCGGCGCGGTAGCCGGCCATCTCGCCGTCGGGCAGCGGGAGGTCGCCGGCGTCGCCGATCCGGAGATCGGCGTCGGGCGTGCGTTCCCGGGCGACCGCGATCATCTCCTCGCTGACGTCCACGCCGACCGCCGCGACCTTCCTGCCGGACAGTTCGGCCACCGCCCGGCCCGCGCCGCAGCCCACGTCCACGGCGCGGTCTCCCGGGCGGAGCCCGAGCAGTTCGTACGTACGGGCACGCAACGCGACGGCGGCCGGGACGGCGTCGGCGAGGTCGAGCAACTTGATGAGTTCCGTGTGATCAGGCATGCACGCCACCATGCGACTTCATGCCGACGTGAAGTCAAGCCCATGGCCAGCGCCCGCTCCGGCTCCTGGCCACGAAACGCGGCACCGGCGGCCCGGCAACCGACTGTTCCATCAGTCGATGTAACCGATGATACATTCGGCGGTGTGACAAACGGAGACCTCGGGCTGTCCTGGCTTATTCTCGTGCTCAAGCTGCCCGCCTCCCCCTCGAAGCACCGGGTCGCGGTCTGGCGGGAGTTGCGCAAGGTCGGGGCGCTCTCGCTCGGACCGGGCGTGTGGGCGGTGCCGGAGGTGCCCGCCTTCGCCGACCGCGTACGCCGGGCGGCCGAGCTGACCGAGCAGGCCGAGGGCCAGATGATGACGCTGCGCGCGTCCGGGCGCGAGCCCGATGACGCCGCGCGTCTCGAAGCGCTGTTCACCGCCGCGCGCTCGGAGGACTGGGCCGAGTTCCTGGCCGACTGCGCCAAGTTCGAGGCGGAGATCGCCAAGGAGATTCGCAACGCCAAGTTCACGCTGGCCGAGCTGGAGGAGGAAGAGCAGAGCCTCGAACGCCTGCGGCGTTGGCATCGCGACCTGACGGCCCGCGACGTGTTCGGCGCCCCCGAGGCCGCACAGGCGGGCGAGCGGCTCAGGCAGTGCGCGTCCGTGTGCGAGGACTACGCCGAACGGGTCTTCGCCACCCTGCACGGCAGCACGGGAGCCCCTTTGCATGGCAACGCAGCAGTCGCTCCGCACGACAGCACGGGAGCGGGACGCACGGCGTCCACCGCAGGAGAGCGGCCCGCGGCGTCCGCCGCGGAGGAAGGGCGGGCGGTGGACGGGGCGGGAGAGGGCGCATGATGTCCGGCGTGGGGCGTGGGCGGGCGATGTGGCCGCTCTACGCCGCCGGGTTCACCACCGCGTTCGGCTCCCACGCCATCGCCGCCAACCTCGGCGCCTTCTCCGGCGACGCGGTCACCTCGCTGCTGGTCCTGGGCGGGCTGCTCGCCCTGTACGACGGCGCGGAGGTGCTGCTCAAGCCGCTGTTCGGCGGTCTGGCCGACCGGATCGGCGCCAAGCCCGTCCTGCTCGGCGGCCTGGTGGCGTTCGCCGCCGCCTCGGCCCTGTACGCGATCGCGGACAGCCCCGGCTGGCTGTGGGCCGCCCGGCTGGGCCAGGGCGCCGCCGCCTCGGCGTTCTCCCCGTCGGCCGCCGCGCTGGTCGCCCGGCTCAATCCGGCGGCCAGGCACGGCCGGGCGTTCGGGAGCTACGGCTTTTACAAGTCCCTCGGCTACACCCTCGGCCCGCTCCTGGGCGGGGTGCTGGCGTGGGTGGGAGGGCTGCGGCTGCTGTTCGCGGTCATGGCGGTGCTGGCCGTGGCCGTCGCCGGGTGGGCCGCGCTGGTCGTGCCCGCTGTGGCGCCGCTGCCCAAGGCCCGGCAGACCGTCGTCGACCTGGCCAGGCGGCTGACGTCCCGTGCCTTCCTCGCCCCCACCGCCGCCCTGGCCGCCGCCACCGCGGCGCTGTCGGTCGGCGTCGGCTTCCTGCCGGTGTCGGGTGCCGCCGCCGGGCTCGGCACGGTGGCCACGGGAGCGGCGGTGTCCGTGCTGGCCGCGACCGCCGCCGTCGTCCAGCCGTACGCGGGGCGGGCGCTCGACGCCGGTCGCCTCACCACCGGGACGGGCCTGGTCTGCGGCCTCGCGGTCACCGCGGCCGGGCTGGGCTGTGCCGTGCTGCCCGGCCTGGGCGGCATCCTCGCGAGCGCGGCCCTGATCGGTGCGGGGACCGGGCTGATCACGCCGCTGGGCTTCGCCGCCCTCGCCGCCTCGACCCCGCCCGACCGGCTCGGCCAGACCATGGGCTCGGCCGAACTCGGCCGCGAACTCGGCGACGTCGGAGGCCCGCTCCTGGTCGCCGCCGTCGCCACGGCCTCGACGCTCGCGTACGGGTTCGCCGTGCTCGCCGCGCTCCTGGCGGTCGGGCCGCTCCTGGCCCTCGCCACGCGCCGCCGCGCCGTGCCCGCCCCGCAGGAGGACTGACCCGAGCGGCATCCGCGGTGGCGCGAACGACGCGACGGCTCC
>NZ_BAAAZP010000007.1:11144-30644 GCF_039536965.1 Nonomuraea antimicrobica
GCAGGGCGGTCGGCAGGGCGGACGGGTGGTCGTCCGGCAGGTCGGCGGCCGGGCGCGGCGGGGCGAAGCGGCGGAGCCGCAGGCTGTTGCCGACCACGAACACGCTGGAGAACGCCATCGCCGCACCCGCGATCATCGGGTTGAGCAGCCCCATCGCGGCCAACGGCAGGGCGGCCACGTTGTACGCGAACGCCCAGAACAGGTTCCCCTTGATCGTCGCCAGCGTACGGCGCGACAGCCGGATCGCGTCGGCCGCCACCCTCAGGTCCCCCCGTACGAGGGTGAGGTCGCTCGCCTCGATGGCGGCGTCGGTGCCGGTGCCCATGGCCAGCCCCAGGTCGGCCTGGGCGAGCGCGGCGGCGTCGTTGACCCCGTCGCCCACCATGGCCACGACCTTGCCCTCGGACTGCAGCCGCTTGACCACGTCGACCTTCTCGGCGGGCAGCACCTCGGCGATCACCTCGTCGATGCCCACCTCGGCCGCCACCGTCCTGGCCACGGCCTCGTTGTCGCCGGTCAGCAGCACCGGCGTCAGACCGAGGGCGCGCAGCCTGACGATGGCCTCCGCGCTGGTCGGCTTGACCACGTCGGCCACGACGAGCACGGCGCGGGCCTGGCCGTCCCAGCCGACCGCGACCGCGGTGCGGCCCTTGGCCTGCTCGTCGGCCAAGGCCGCGGAGAGGTCGTCCGGCAGGTGCTGGGACCACTCGGCCAGCAGTTGCGGGCGGCCGACCAGCACCGCGTGGCCGTCCACGATGCCCTGCACGCCGAGCCCTTCGACGTTGGCGAAGTCTTCCGGCGCGGGCAGCGTGCCGACGCGGGCGGCGGCGGCCTTGGCGACGGCCTGGGCGATCGGGTGCTCGGAGGCGTGTTCCAGCGCTCCGGCCAGGCGCAGCACCTCCTCCTCCCGCTCGCCCTCCGCCAGGTGGACGGCCGTCAGCGTCATCTTGCCCGCGGTGACCGTACCGGTCTTGTCCAGCACGATCGTGTCGATCCGGCGGGTGGACTCGAGCACCTCCGGCCCCTTGATCAGGATGCCGAGCTGGGCGCCCCGGCCGGTGCCGACCAGCAGCGCGGTCGGGGTGGCCAGGCCGAGAGCGCACGGGCAGGCGATGATCAGCACCGCGACCGCCGCGGTGAAGGCCGCGCCCGCCCCGCCGCCGGTGCCGAGCCAGAAGCCCAGTGTGCCGAGCGCCAGCGCGATCACGATCGGTACGAAGACGCCCGAGATGCGGTCGGCGAGCCGCTGCACCTGGGCCTTGCCGGTCTGCGCGTCCTCCACGAGCCTGGCCATCTGGGCGAGCTGCGTGTCGGCGCCGACCCGGGTGGCGCGGACGACCAGTCGTCCGCCCGCGTTCACGGTCGCGCCGGTGACGGCGTCGCCCACCCCGACCTCGACCGGCACGGACTCGCCGGTCAGCATCGAGGCGTCCACGGCCGAGGAGCCCTCTTCGACCACGCCGTCGGTGGCGATCTTCTCGCCCGGCCGGACCACGAACCGGTCGCCCGCCTTGAGCCGCTCGACCGGCACGCGCCGCCCGTCGGCCAGCTCCACGTCCTTGGCGCCCAGCTCCAGCAGGGCCCGCAGCGCGGCGCCGGCGCGGCGCTTGGAACGGGCCTCGAAGTAGCGCCCGGCCAGGATGAACGCCGTGACGCCCGCCGCGGCCTCCAGGTAGATGTTGCCGGAGCCGTCGGTGCGCTCGATCGTGAACGCGAACGGATGCGTCATGCCCGGCACGCCCGCCGTCCCGAAGAACAGCGCCCACAGCGACCAGCCGAGCGCGGCGAGCGTGCCGATGGAGATGAGCGTGTCCATCGTGGCCGCGCCGTGCCGCAGGTTGGTCCAGGCGGCCTTGTGGAACGGCCACCCGGCGTAGACCACCACGGGCGCGGCCAGCACCAGCGACAGCCACTGCCAGTTGGTGAACTGCAACGGCGGGATCATCGCCATCGCGATCACCGGCACCGCCAGCACCACCGAGGTGATCAGCCGGTTGCGCAGCGGCTGGAGCTCGTCGTCCGCCGGTTCGCGCCCGGCCTCCTCGGGCTGGGGCGGGGCGGGCAGCGCGGCCGTGTAACCGGCCTTCTCCACCTCGGCCACGAGCTGCGCCGGGTCGACACCTTCGGGGAAGGTGACCTTCGCCTTCTCCGTGGCGTAGTTGACCGTGGCGGTCACGCCGTCCATCTTGTTGAGCTTGCGCTCGATGCGGTTGGCGCACGAGGCGCAGGTCATGCCGCCGATCGAGAGCTCGACCGCGTTGTGCCGGTCATCGGTGACCTGGGACATCACCATTCTCCTTTCTCTCGTTCAGTGGCCGTTCCATGGGCCGTTCTGTGGGCCGTTCTGTGGGCCGTTCAGTGGTCATGGCCGTCGTCGGCGTGCCCGCTCGACGCGGGCGCGGGCGCCTGCGGACGCTCGCCCGCTCCGAGGGTGAAACTCGCCGTACGGACCTCGCCGTCGTGCTGGAAGTCCAGGAACAGCCGGTAGTCGCCGGTGCTGGGCACCTCGGCGAAGAAGACGACCTCGGGGCCGGCCTTCGTCTTTCCGTCGCCGGGCTCGCCGTCGGGGTGGACGTGCAGGTAGGCCAGGTCGCCGGCGCGCAGGGCCACCAGGTGGCCGTAGGCGCCGAGGTAGGGCTGCAGGTCGGTGACCGGCTCGCCGTCCTTGCTCACCTTGAGGGTGAGCCTGCTCGACTGCCCGGGGGTCAGGTCGCCGTCGAGGGTGACGGTGTAGTCGTCGACGGTCGCCGTACGGGTCTCTCCCGGCAGCGCCTCGGGCCGGTAGTCGCCCGCCACGGCCAGGTCGGCACCCAGCGTCAGCGCGCTGCCGCCGGTGGGCGTGAAGTCGGCGAAGGCCCGGTACGGCCCGGCCTCCGGCAGCGTCAGCCCGACCGACCAGACGCCGTCCGGCGTCATCTCGGGGTGGAGGTGCAGGAAGCTCTCCAGGTCTCGCGACACGACGATGAAGTGCAGCTTCTTGTCGTGCTCGACCTGGTAGCCGGTGACCGGCTCGCCGTCGGGGCCGCTCACGGTGAAGCGGAAGTCGGCCGGCTCGCCGGGCTTGATCGTCGTGGTGAGCGGGTTGAGGGTGTAGCCGTTCTCCGACACTTGGAGCCCCCCGGGGGTATCTTCTGTCGCCTGTTGGGTGGTGGCGTGCTCCCCGTGCCCCTCGCTCGCGCTCGGGCTCGCGGCGGGCGTCGGCGCGGCGCCCGTCATGGAGGTGTGGTCCTCCGTCATAGACGCGGGAGCCCCGATCGGGCCCACCGCGTTGCCCACCCCCAGGGCGCCGCCGAAGACGACGGCCAGCCCCAGCACGTACGAGCCCAGCTTGGTCGCGGTGTTCACCGGTTCGCCACCTCATAACCGGCCTCCTCCACCGCGGCGACGATCTTCGCCGGGTCGACGGAGCCGTCACTGTCCACGGTCAGCAGCCCGGTCGCCAGGTCGACCTCCACCTGGGTGACCCCGGCCACCTCGCCGACCTCCTCCTTGACCGAACTCACGCAGTGGCCGCAGGTCATGCCCTTGACGGTGTAGGTGGCGGTGGTGCTCATAGCGATCTCTCCTTCAATCCGGTCCGGTCAGGAACGTACGAGTCTGGCGATGGCGTCGGTGGCTTCCTTGACCTTGGCCTCCGCCTCCGGCCCGCCCTTCTGGGCGGCCTCGGCGACGCAGTGGGCCAGGTGCTCCTCCAGCAGCGACAGGGAGAACGACTTCAGCGCACTCGTCGCCGCCGACACCTGGGTGAGGATGTCGATGCAGTATTTGTCCTCGTCGACCATGCGCTGCAGGCCGCGAATCTGCCCCTCGACGCGGCGCAGGCGCAGCGCGTGGTCCTGCTTGTTGTGGCTGTATCCGGCCATGTCCACCTCTTTCCTCGGCCGCCGGAACAACACCATACCCCCCTATGGTATTCCGGGCAACCGCGGGCGGCCCCGAGGCCGGCGGCCCGCCTGCCGCGCCACGGGCGGAAAGGCGGGGAATTTTGCCCCTCAGAGGGCTTGCGCTTGCGCGAGCGGGAAACTTTACCCGGCCTCGAATCCGCGTACTGGCAGGGGTTTCTCGGCTCTGGGCGACATGGAAGGTTTTGCCCCACTTGCGGCCTGTTTAGGAAAATCTGTACTTTGTGAGCTGCGGTGCACCCGTTGACCCCCAGCTCATCGAGTCGTTACCGCGACGTTGACCGGACCGTACGCCGTCCAGGGCCTCCGCCCGATGACGACGCGCGGCCGCCGAATCCGCCACCCGCGGAACCGGGGACCCACCTTCTGGGGTGAATCGGACGCCGGCCCAGGCCGAGCCCGTAGGGCACTTCCAGTCCCGAACCCGTCAGCTAACCCGGTAGGCGGCATGGAAGCAAGGAGTCAATCCGCTCATGCTCAAGCCCTGGCTTGCCGCGATCACCAAGAAGAAACGCCCCGCCGAGCACTTCGCCCTGGCCGTCGGCGGCGCGATCCTGGCAGCGACCACCGCCATCACGGGCGTGGCCGGCGCGGCGCTCGCCTCGGCCAACGACCACGGCCCAGCCCACGCCTCCCAGCAGGAGAGCCGTCAGAGCACCGGCGAGGAGGCCGGGGCGCTCACCTACGGCCTGGACATCTCCAACTACGAGCCCCTCTACAACTGGGCCACCAGCTCCGCCCAGTTCGGCATCATCAAGGCCACCGAGGGCACGGACTTCCGCGACGCCTCGTTCGCCAGGCACTGGCGTGAGCTGGGCGACAAGGGCATCGTGCGCGGCGCGTACCACTACGGTCACCCCGCCCAGGACCCCATCGCCGAGGCCAACCACTTCCTGTCGGTGGTGAACTCCCAGCCCGCCAAGCGCGGCGACCTGCTGGTCCTGGACCTGGAGACGACCGACGGCAAGTCCGTCGCCGAGGTCAACGCCTGGGCCAAGACGTGGCTGTCGTACGTGAAGGCCAAGACCGGGGTCACCCCGATGTTCTACAGCGGCTGGAACTTCGCCGACGCCTACGGCAAGGGCCTTGAGCAGTATCCGCTCTGGGTCGCCCACTACAGCCGGGACAAGGGCGTGCTCGCCCCGCCTGCCGACTGGAAGTCCTGGACCATCCACCAGTACACCGACGTCCCCATCGACCAGAACGTCTCCGCGCTGACCCCCGACCAGTTGCGCGGCCTGGGCCGGGCCACGGCCTGACCGGGGATGGGCACACGCGGCCGTCGCCTCCATGGCGGCGGCCGCTCCCGTCTGCCCGGGGGCGGCCTCAGTCGCCCTCGGACGGGGTGAGGAAGTCCTGGAGCTCGCGGTGCCTGAACTGGTAGGTGGCGCCGCTGACGCGCAGCAGCCGGGCCTCGCAGGCCCAGTCGAGGAACGTCCACAGCCTCAGCGGGAGCAGGCCGCGCGCGGCCGCGACGACCAGCCCGATCATGGTACGGGACCAGGCGATCGCGCCGAAGGCCAGGCCGAACGTCACACCGCCGACGAGCGCGCACACCAGCGACGCGACGACGTCCTGGTTCATGACGAAGACGAGGAAGGCGGCGACGCCGCCGGTGAGCCCGAAGGCCACTCCGATCATGGGGTTGCGGTGCAGGGCCTCTCTCGGGTGGGCCAGCTCCGTGTCCTCGCTCCAGCCGCCCGTGGCGATCTTGAAGGCCACCCCGAGCGCGAAGGCCAGGGTGAAGGCCCCCACGACCTCCGCGGCCAGGGATACGGGACCCGCACCCGCGAGGCGCAGCGGCGGCAGCCCCGTGAGCGCGCCGCACAGTCCGAAGCCCAGCAGCGTGACCGGCTCGGCGCGGACCGCCTCGGCGACGGTCATGCGCTCGGCCCCGTACCGCGCGGCGGCGGTCAGGCCGATGACCGCCCCGAGCACCGCTCCCCCGATCGCGCCCGCGACCACGGCGAAGACCGGCCCGAAGACCCTGCCCTCGGTCAGCGCGAGCCCGGCCAAGCCGCAGAGCGCCCCTGAGGGGCCGCCCGCCAGGGCGCCGAGCAGACCGCCGATCACGCGCCGCCTGCGCGGGACGTCGCCGCGCCCGCCGGCGGCGGACGGCCACGGCGACAGCGACAGGCCGGTGGCGATGGCCACCCAGCCCGCCATGAGCGCCAACGTGAGCCCTTGCCCCGCGTCGGGCCGGCCACGCAGGTCACCGGGGCCGTCGACGGCCGAACCCGCCCAGAACGCCAGCATGGCGACGACCGCGAAGAGCACGCAGCACAGGCAGTGCAGCGCCCGGACCCGGCCGCGCCCGCCGATCGGCCACAGCAGGTGCGGGACGAGGTCGATCGGCGTCAGTCCTGGCGGCGCCCGGTCCTTCCCCGCGGTGTAGGCGGCCTGCCAGCGCAGGTGGGAGGCCAGGTTCACCAGCCAGGACCGCACCTGTTCCGGCCGGTACGGGGTGCCGTTCGCGGTGCGCGGGGTGAGTTTCGTGGCCGCGGGGACGTACGCGCAGAGCAGCCTGCGGGCGATCCGCGCGGCGGCCACCCGCGGGTCGGGGTGCGGGTCGGCGCGCAGCAGGTCGGCCGGGTCGGCGCCGGACTCCACGGCGGTCACGGTCAGCAGCAGCCGCCACGGGGTGGCCAGGGCGATGCGGACGGCCGTCCCCGAGGTCGAGGGGCCGGGCAGCGCGCCGGACAGCGCCGCGCGGATGCCGTCGCGGTGCACGTCACAGGGGTGACCGTCGGGCCAGCGGGTGTGCAGGTAGTCGTCGATCTGTTCGAGGGTCAGGTCGTGCAGGTGGACCCGGGTGGCGTGGTCGAGGCCGACGCGGGCGCCGGACAGCTCGGCGTGGCGGTCGGCCCGGCAGATCACGACCACCGCGCCGGGCCGCCGTCCGGACAGGTCGCTGTAGCGGTTCAGCTCGGTCAGCAGGCCGATCGCGCGGCGGGGCGGCCCGGCGGACGGTTCGGGGTCCAGCTCGTCCAGCCCGTCCAGCACCGGGAGCACCCGGCGGTCGCGTACCAGCCGTTCCGCGTCCTTGGCCGCGAGCCCGAAGTCGTGTTCGAGCTGCTGGGCCAGCCAGGGTTCGAACGGGGTGCGCAGGGTCCAGCGGGCGGCGTTCAGGCGTACGGGCACCATCGGCGGGTGCTCGCCCGTGGTCAGGAACGGCTCCAGGAGTTGCAGGACCAGCTCGATGGCGAGCACCGTCTTGCCCGCCCCCGACTCGCCCACGACCAGCAGGCGCTGCGACCGCAGGCCGGTGAAGAACCCGCCGACCGTGTGCAGGTCGTCCGCGGGCTCGCCGAGTGCGTCGTCGTGGGGGGTGGGGGCGGCGTCCGGCCCGAAGGAGACCGGCGCGACGCTGTAGCCGCCGAGCAGCCCCTTGCGCGCCCGGTCCTCCTCCCTGGCCACCCGCCGCGCCAGCAGCTCGACGGCGGAATCCGTCGCGGGACGGCCACCCGCCCCCGCACCCGGACCCGCGACCGGCTCGGCAGCGGCCGGCGGCGGCGCGGGAGCGGCCTGACCGGCGAGTGCGGTCCTGGCCACCCGCCAGCGTTCGAGCTCACCGGGGATCAGCTCGCCCGGGTAGTCGCAGAAGCGCAGGCAGGCGGTGACGAAGGCGCGGACGAAATCCCATCGCGGCAGCCGGTCGGTCTGCCGCAGGACATGTGAGGTCGTGCTCTTGGGCAGCGCGTCGACGGCGACCCCGTCGGTGGACACCGTCTGACCGCCGAGCGCCCGCAGCCTGCTCAGCGACGGCTCGCCCGCCCACTGCCTGAGCCGCACCAGCGACCCGACGAACTCCGCGGCGCTCGCGGCCTCGGCGGGATCGGGCGGCGCGGGACGGTCCTCGGCCATCACCGCCCCTTCCTCACCAGCGACCACTCGAACCTCGCCCTCCCCCGCCGGGGCCATTGGCCGTCGCGGCAGGTGCCCGCCAGCGTCTGGACATGACGTGACTCCATCAGGAAGTTGCGTGCCTCGTCGGACTCGACCAGGTCCCGGCCGACCGCGATGGGCACGAACCCGTGCCGCGGGATGTAGACCCATCGACCGCGGTCCCAGTCGTAGGGGTCGAACCAGTGGTGGCGGACCGTGCCGGACACCCGCACCTCGCTCCCGCCCCGGGTCAGCACGAACGAGCCCTCCGAGCGCAACAGGCTCATCCTGCTCACGTAGAACAGCTCGGTGCCGATGAACGCGTTGATCCGCGCGTCCCAGTGGTCCTTCAGCCAGGTGGAGGCTCCGTCGTCGAGCAGCCGCGCCGCCCGCGTGAGCTGCCGCTCGAAGCGGCGCTGGTTGCGGCGCTCGGCCTTCTTGATCACCTTGAACGAGCGCAGCCAGCGCAGCGACATCGTCCGCGCGGCGCCGCCCCCGTCCATGAAGTGCTCGAGGAAGTCGGAGGCCATCGGGTGGATCTCCCTGCCCTCCGCGACGATCGAGCGGAACAGCGCCACCAACTCGGGGACGGGCTTACCCACCCGACGCAGAAAACCCCTCAGGAGCATCTACCCGCACACTTCCTGGAATTCCTCGCCCGACACGTAACGGCTCCACTCTGCCCGGGTGAGGGAGCGTCCTGCGGCGGCGCAGACGGCGGCGGCGGGGTCGGCGGGGATCGCGACGTTCCACAGCCGGGCGGTGCGGTCGGTGCTCACGGTGGCGACGGTGGTGCCGTCGGGGCTGTACGCGACCTCGTCCACGTAGCCGGTGTGCCCGGTCAGCGGGGGCCCGATCTGGCGCTGGGTCCGTACGTCCCACACCCGGGCGGTACGGTCGCCCGAGCCGGTGACGAGCGTCCTGCCGTCGGGGCTGAACGCGAGCGCGAGCACGAAGTCGGTGTGCCCGGTCAGGGCGGCGCCGATCTGACGACGGCCCGCCACGTCCCACAGCCGGACGGTGCCGTTGGCGGCCGTGCCGGCCAGCGTCTTCCCGTCGGGGCTGAAGGCCAGGTCGTCGGGCAGCCCGTCGACGGCGGCGGCCAGCGGAGCCCCCACCTGCCGGCGGCCGGCCACGTCGAAGAACCGCACCGTGCCGTCACGGCCCGCGACGGCCAGCAGGGACCCGTCGGGGCTGAAGGCCGTCGCCGTGGCGAAGCCGGTGGGCCCGGCGACCGCGAGGCGGGGGCCCAGCTCGCGGCCGCCCGCGACGTCCCAGATCCCGACGGAGCCGGAGTGGTGGACGGCGAGGGTGCGGCCGTCGGGACTGATCTCCACCTGCCAGCGCTCCTTGTCGGCGTAGACGGGAGGGCCGATTCTGCCGCGGGTGGCGGTGTCCCACCGCTGGACGTCGCCGCCGATGTGCGCGGTGATGAGCGTCCTGCCGTCGGGGGCGAACCTGAGGTCGTAGAAGCCACCCCGGCTCGTCCCCGGATCGAGGCGGGGGCCGGTCTCCCGCTGACCGGCCACGTCCCAGAGCCGGACCGCACGGTCGGAGACCGGTGAGGCGGGGGCGACGGCGGGGCCGGGGGCGGCCAGCGTCTTCCCGTCGGGGCTGAAGGCGACGGCCGACATCGCGGGCATCGCGGCCCCGAGCTGCCGGTGGCTCACCGGGTCCCACAGCCACACCACGCCGTCGTCGTCCGCGGCGGCCAGGGTCCGCCCGTCGGGGCTGAACGCCACCCTCGTGACGGGCACCCGCTTGTCGGCGAGCGGGGGGCCGACCGACTGCCGGCCCGCGACGTCCCAGAGCCGGGTGAAGCCGTCGGCCCCGGCGGTGACGACCCGCCCGCCGTCGGGGCTGAACTCGATCCCGTAGAAGCCCAGGCGGCCGTCCGGCTCGCGGAGCGCGGCGCCGAGCTGGCGGTGGGTGCCGAGGCTCCACAGCCGGGAGGTGCCGTCGGTGCTCGCGGTGGCGAGGGTGGCGCCGTCGGGGCTGATGGAGACGTCGTGGACGGCGTCGGTGTGCCCGGAGAACGTGCTGCCCACCTGCCGGTACGCGCTCAGGTCCCACAGCCGCGCGGTCCCGTCGGCCCCGGCGCTGACCAGTCGTTTCCCGTCGGGGGTGAAGGCCAGCGCGTTGACGGCCCGGCCGCCCGTCTTCCGGTCGGGGCGGCCGAGGGGGTCGCCGATCTGGCGGCGGGCGGCCACGTCCAGCAGCCGTACGGTGCCCTCGTAGGACCCGGCCGCGAGCGTCCGCCCGTCGGGGCTGAAGGCCAGCACCCGGACGGAGTCCAGGGTCTCGGCGGAAGCCTTGATCTCCAGCGGGACGTCCGCCTGCCGGCGGGTGGACACGTCCCAGAACAGGACGGTACGGAAGCACGCCACGGCCAGCGTCCGCCCGTCGGGGCTGATGGCCGCGGCGGCGCCGCCGACGCACCCCGGCCCCGGGTGCACGATCGGAGCGCCGATCTGGCGGCGCGACGCCGTGTCCCACAACCGCACGGCGTGGTCCTTGCTCATGGTGACGACGGTCGTCCCGTCACGGGTGAACTGCAGGTCGGTCACGGAGCCACCGCCGCCCGTGAAGGATCCGCGGCCCGGCTGCGCCGCCGCGGTCAGCAGGCGGTGGCGGGCCTCGGGCGTGGGGTCGATCCGCCAGGCCGCCACGGCGAGCAGGGAGGCGGTGACCGGATCGGCGACGACCTCGCTCTGCGCCACGAGCTGACGCGAGAGCGCCCGCCTGCGTTGCAGGTCGGCCTCGTCCGCGGCGTTGACGGCGACACCGGCCGCGACCAGGGCGACGACCGTCAGCGCCGCGAGGCCGGCCATGACGAGGGCGCGGCGGCGGCCCGCCCTGCGCGCCGCTCGCGCCGAGGCCGCGACGAAGCCGTCCACGGTGGGGCCGGGCGGCGGGAAGCTGTCGGGGTCGCGTTCCCAGCGGGGGCGGCTGTCGTCGACCGCCAGCAACCGGGCGCCCCGGTAGAGGAACGCGGCATCACGATGGTTCTCGGCCCATTCGGCGGCGTCCTCGACGAGCCGGTCGTACACCCCCTGGGCGGTGAAGTCGGGTTCGAGCCATTGGCGCAGGGTCGGCCAGGCGGTCAGGAGCGCGTCGTGGGCGATCTCGGCGGTGTCCTCGTGCAGGGTGAGCAGGCGCTGACCGGCGAACGCGGACAACAGCTCCGCCACCCGGTCCCGCCGCTGCGCCGAGTGCGCCGACGCGGCCGCGTGCAGCTCGGCCAGCCCCGCCCTGCGCCGCGCCATCCGCCCGCCCGCGGTGATCAGCGTCATGCGCCGGAAGATCCGGAGCGTGGCCTTGCGGTCCTCGGGGGTCAGCCGCCCGAGCACCTCGTCGGCGGTGCGGCGGACGGAGTCGCGAACCCGGCCGGACTCCTCGTAGCCGCGGACGGTCAGCCGTCCCTCCACCCGTCGCTCCCAGGTGTTGCGCAGGGCCTGCGAGAGGAGCGGCAGGGCGGCGGTCTCGAAGCGGTCGCGGGCGGGCCGATCGGCGCGCAGCTCGTCGAGGATGGTCTCCACCAGGCCGGGTTCGAGTTCGAGGCCGACAGCGGCGGCGGGGCCGGTGATGGCCAGCCGCAGATCCGCCTCCGCCATCGGCTCCACGATGACCTGGCCGTCCTGGATGGCCTGGGCGAACTGCGGGTAGGCCGCGCAGCGGTCCCAGTAGTCGGCGCGCACGCCGATGATCACGGCGGCCCGCGGTGGTCCCTCGGCCAGGGCGTGCAGGGCCGTCACGAACGCCTGGCGCTCCCCCTCGTCGGCCACCAGGACGAACAGCTCCTCGAACTGGTCGACCACGAGCACGAGCCGCGCGTCCGTCCCGGGCGTCCCTGACGGCGTCCCCGCCGGCATCCCTGGCGGCGTGCGCCCGGGATCGTCGCGCAGGTGCTCGTACACCGCCTCGGCCCGGCCGCCGAACGCCCGCGCCCACCCTTCGGCCAGCGCCCGTAACGGCGTCGAGGTCGGCGTGATGAGCACGCGCGGCCACCGCCGGGACCCGGCGACCGGCAGCATCCCCTCCGCCAGCGCCGGCACGAGCCCCGCCCGCAGCAGCGACGACTTGCCGACCCCCGAGGCGCCCGAGACCAGCAGGATGGACCCGTGCTCGGCCAGGCGCGGCGCCAGGCGGTCGAGGAGGTTGCGCGTCGCCCGCGCGCGCCCGAAGAAGAGCTCGCTCTTCTCGGTCTCGAACGGCACCAGCCCCTGGTAGGGGCACACCTCATGGGCGAACTGCGGGACCGGGCCCGCCGGCGGCGGGCGGTGGCCGCCCTCGTCACCCACACCCATGGCCCTCATTCTGGCCAATCGCGGCGATGTCGATCAAACGACTTCGGGGGGACGGGAGGCCGCCGGTCTTGGCCGTACCCCGCCGTCTCCGGATCCGTCCAATTCCGTGCGCTTTCGTCCGAGCGGTGGTGGGACGGCCCGAACATGTCTTCGATGGAGCCGGGATCTCACCGGCCGGGGGCCGGCGATCAGAGACGGGGGTGTCGATCGACCATGAGCACCAGACTCACAACACCGGCGGCGGCCTGCGCCGGAGCCGCGCGGTGACCGTGGAGCGAGCGTCCGCCGTGCCCCGCCTGGCGACGTTGGGGACGTTGCTGCGCGGGTGGCGGGAGCGGGCGATGCTGACGCAGGAGCAACTGGCCGAGCGGGCCGACCTCAACGTGCGGACCGTGCGCCGCCTGGAGAGCAGCGAGCTCCAGCAGCCGCGCGCCACGTCGATCGTGCTGCTGGCGCAGGCGCTGGGCCTGGACGGCGAGGAGCGCGCGATGCTGGCCGCCACCGCCCGCGGCCTGCCAGGCCCCGGCGAGGGGCGTGAGCCGGTGACGACCGGGTCGCCGCGCGCCGCCATCAGCGTGCCGCGGCAACTGCCGGCGGACGTGGCGGCGTTCGTCGGCCGGGGACGCGAGCTGACGGCCCTCGAACGGCACGAGCACCCGAACACGGCCGCGGTCACCACCATCGACGGCATGGCCGGGGTCGGCAAGACGGCGCTGGCCGTGCACGCCGCCCACCGGCTCGCGCCCCGCTTCCCCGACGGGCAGCTCTTCCTGAACCTGCACGGCCACACCGGCGCGGTGCCGGTCGAGCCCGGCGACGCGCTGGCCCGCCTGCTGCTCGCCCTCGACGTCCCCGACCGGCGCATCCCCTGCGACGTGGAGGACCGCGCCGCGCTCTACCGCGGCGTGGTGGCCGACCGCCGGGTCCTGATCGTGCTGGACGACGCCTCCGACGCCGACCAGGTGCGCCCGCTCCTGCCCGCGGGACCGGGCTGCCGGCTCATCGTCACCGGCAGGCGCCGCCTGATCGGCCTCGACGACACCCGCGCCCTGTCGCTGGACGTCCCGCCGCCGGCGGAGGCGATCGCCCTGTTCACCCGCATGGCCGGGCCGGAACGGGCCGGGGAGGCGACGGCGGACGTCCTGACCGAGACCGTGGAGCGGTGCGGACGCCTCCCGCTCGCCCTCCGCATCGCCGCCGTCCGGCTCCAGACGCGTCCCGCCTGGAGCGTGCGGCACCTGCTGGACCGGTTGAGGGACGACCGGACGGCCGAGCTGGCGGCCGGGCGGCACAGCGTCACCGCCGCTCTGGACCTGTCGTACCGGCGGCTTCCCGGGGAGCTGCGGCGGGCGTACCGGCTGCTGGGTGTGCGCGCCGGGGCCGAGTTCGGACTCGACGAGGCCGCCGCGGTCCAGGACACGACCGTGGCGCGGGCGCGGCGGCTGCTGGACCAGTTGCTGGACGTCCATCTCGTGCAGGAGCCCGCGCCCTCCCGCTACCGGTTCCACGACCTGGTCCGCGACCACGCGGCCGGAGTCACGGTGGCCGCCGGGGACTGCTGACCTCCGGCCGGGACCAGCCGGGCGCCGAGGGCGCGGGCGGCGACCACCATGGCCGCGGCGGCCAGCACGATGTCCTTGAAGATGTACTGCGCCTCCAGTGTCGGCGCCCCCGGGAAGAGGTCGGTGAAGAACAGCACGTACGGCGCGAAGAACCCGGCCAGCGCCCCGGCCAGCACGACGAGCCCGGTCTTCAGCAGCCTGCCGGTCATCAGCGTGAGGCCGATGAAGACCTCCATCCCGGCGATCACGAACTGGGCCGCGTAGCCGGACAGCAGGCCCAGCGACAGCTTCTCCAGCGTGGCCACCGACAGCGCCTCCGCCGGGCTCACCCCCGGGAAGAACTTGAGCGTGCCGAAGGCCACGAAGACCAGGCCGAGGCTGACGCGCAGGACGTCGATGCTGTGCCGGGACAGCCAGGCTCCCAGCTTGGAGATCAGGTTCTGGACGGCGGTGGTCATGGGGTACTCCCTGTCGATGTCGATTCCGTCTGGGTTCAGACTGACGAAATCGGCAGCGGCGGGCGTCAGGCCCACGGAGACACCCGGCCTGCGTCTTCCCGCGTACGCCGGGCCGCGCGTGTACTGCCCCACGACTAAGGGGTTCTCCCTAGGGGAGGCGAAAGGCCAGGTCAGAGCCGTCATCGCAGCTACTCCCCAGACAGGCCGACGGGTGTGCGGCGTTGTGGTGGACCGTCAGCCCGCCCGCGCGCGCGGCAGAAACCGCGCCTTGAGTCCCAGGGGGACGAGCAGTTCCCGCGCCGCGGGAGACGCCTCGGCGGCGTTGAGCACCTCGACGTCGTACCGGTCGGCCAGCCAGGCGATGGCGAGCGTGAGCTGCGCCAGGCCGAGCTGGTTGCCGAAGCAGACGCGCGGCCCCGCGCCGAACGGGAAGTACGCGCGCCCCTCGTACGGGCGCTCCCCCTCCAGCCAGCGCTCCGGCCGGAACTCGCCGGGGTCGTGCCACCACCGCGGGTCCCGGTGCACGTGGTAGGCGCTGGCCATCACCTGCTGGCCGCGCCGCAGGTCGTACCCGGCCAGGGTGGTGTCCCGGTGCACCCACCGCCCCATGAGCCAGGTCGGCGGGTAGGCGCGCAGCAGCTCGTTGACGAAGGCGGCGGTGAAGGGCAGGTCCGCGGGTGTGACGTGGTCGCCGCGCGCCGCCGCCCGTACGGCGTCCCGCTCGGCGCGGACCCGCTCCAGGTGGCGGGGCCGGAGGGCGAGCTCCCGCAGCGCCCACGCCGTCGTGGCGCCTGGAACGCCGTGCGAGGCGCGCATGACGACGTCCACCAGGCGGGCGATGGCGACGGCGTCGAGGGCCGCGCCGCCGTGCGCCCCGTGCCGTCCTGCGCCGGTGGGCGTGCCGAGGTGGGCGTGGAGCACGTCGAGCAGGTCCCGGGGCTCCGCCGCCACCGGCTCCGCCAGCCGCGCCGCGACCACGTCCCCGAGCAGCGCCAGCGCCCGCCGCTCCGCCTTCCTGACCCGGGAGACGACCGGCAGCGGCAGCCAGCGGGGCAGGCTCAGCGAGCTGGCCATGAGCCGGACCGACGTCTTCGCGCTCACGTCGACGGCCTCCGCGACGTCCGTCACGTCGTCACCGTGGCCGCCGAGGCAGTAGTCGGCGACCGCGAGCCCGAAGAACTCCTTCATCATCGCGAGCACCTCGACCGCCCGGCCGCCGGAATCGCGGACGGCGCTGTCCAGATGCCCGAGAAAACGCGCGCCGTGCGCCGCGGCGGCCGATTTGTTGACGCCCCGCCAGCCCTTTCTCCGGGCGAGCATGTTCACGTCGGTCTCGCGCGTCTGCGCCGCAGCCGGAGTGCGGTCGCCGGAGAACAGCGAGCCCTCGGTGCGGAAATCGACATTGGTCCGCAGAAAGAGGTCGTGAACGGTGTCCGGGTGCCCGACCACCACGGTCATCGGGCTGAACCGGAACACGTCGCCGAACTCCTCGTGGCAGCGGGTGAGGAAACCGAGCCGGTCGCGCTCGTACTCGTAGGTGTGGTCCCGCAGCCGGCGCCCCGTGGGGCCCGGTATCAAGCTTCGCGCTGGTGCCGCCATGGGCCGCGCCGTCCTTTCCCGCCGGGTGGCCGGCCGGACGGGTCCGGCCGGCCACCGTGGCGATCGATTACCAGAACCAGTGGTAACGGCCGCCCATCTTGCCCTTGTTCAGCCCCATCACGGTGGCGGCCCGATAGGCCAGCTTCTTCACCACGTTCACTCCTTTTCGCCGCGGAAACGATGCGGAAACGATGCAGGTCACCTGCGTTTCTGATTCTTCGTCGCCGGGAAAAGGGGCGGCCAGGTTGTTCGGCGGACATTCGGCGGACATTCGGCGTGAACGCCGGGGCATCGGGGTGCCTCACCGCGCGGCAGGGGGCGCGGCGATTCCCCACGCCGACAGGTACGCCCCGAGCCCGCTCTCGTCCCCGTGGTAACCGACGTAGCCGTCCGGCCGGACGAGCAGCACGCCAGGACGCCCCTCCGGTGACGGCAGCGCGCGCAGCCCGTGATCGTCCGTGACGTCGCCCAGCAGCAGGAAGCCCGTGCCGCGCTGCTCGCGGAAGAGCGCGCCCAGCCGCCGCCCGCCCCGCTCGCCCACCGACAGCGGGCTGCCGGGGTAGGCCAGGCCCAGTTGGTCGGTCCCGTCGCCGAGCACGACGTCCTCGCGCCGGTGCAGGTCGGTGCTCAGCCGCAGTACGTGCCCGGCCACCGGCAGCCGCTCGGCCTCGTACGTGTCCAGCAGCGCCGCCGACCCGGCGGCCAGTTTCCAGCCCAGGTTGTAGGCGTCCTGCACGCCGGTGTTGAGCCCCTGCGCGCCCGCCGGGGAGTGCACGTGCGCCGCGTCGCCCGCCAGGAACACCCGTCCCACCCGGAACCGCTCCGCCATCCGGACGTTGACCCGGTACTCCGAGCGCCACAGGACCTCGTCCAGGCGCACGTGCGGCGCGTAGGAGGCCACGACCGCGGGCAGGTCGTCCACGCCCCGGTGGGCGGCGATGATCTGGAAGACGTCCGTGTGCGGCAGCGGGCACAGGGACAGGTGCATGCCCGGCTCCGCCACGGCCCACATGTGGTAGTGGTCGCGGTCCAGGTCGCGGGTCCGCACGTCGGCCAGCAGGATGTGCTCGTTCTCGGACGTGCTGCCCGCGAAGGGCACGCCCAGCCGCCTGCGTACGGTGCTGCGCCCGCCGTCCGCGCCCACCAGGTAGGAGCAGCGGACGGTCTCGCCCGTGCCGAGCGTGGCGGTCACGCCGGACTCGTCCTGCTCGAACCCGGTCAGCTCGGCCCCGAACTCCACCCGGTGCCGCAGCTCGGCCAGCCGGTCGCGCAGGATCCGCTCGGTGCGCCACTGCGGCTGCACGATCATGTTCGGGTAGGGGGCCCGCGGGGACGGCTCCCGCAGGCGGTCCATCCGCCCCTCCCAGGTCACCTCCTCCCCCCGGTACGCCCGCACCGGCGGGTACTCGCCCCCGGTGGCCAGCACCTCCCCGATGACCCCGAGGTCGTCGAACACCTCCAAGGTGCGCGGCTGCAGCCCTTTGGCGCGCACCCCGGTGGCGGGCCCCGGGGAACGCTCCACGATGCGCATGCCGACGCCTCTGCGGGCGAGTTCGACGGCCAGCGTCAGCCCGGTCGGTCCGGCGCCGACGATCAGCACGTGTGTCATGCCGCTCCTCCCCGCGGGCCGGTCACCCGTGCGCACCCTGCGCAGCGGGAACCAAGAGCGCGACGAGAACACCGTGCACAGCCGGAACGACGCCGGTCGCGCCCGGTGAGCGGCCCCGGCCCGCCGGTCGCCAGTGTGGGCCGGGATCCGGACCCCGGTCCAGGACGGCGACCGGTCATTCCCGGGACACCGGCCGGGCACGAGCCGCCGGAGCCGGAGACGGGTGTCAGGTCACGTGGAGCCGCGCACGACGAGCTCCGGGCGGATCACGGCGTCCTCGGCGACGCGCTCTTCAGGCCCGCCGAGCAGCAGCGCCGCCTGTTCGACGGCGATCTCGCCGAGCCGCCGCTTGTCGATGTGCAGGGTGGTCAGCGGCGGCTCCACCAACTCCCCGACGGTCAGGCCGTCGAAGCCGAGGAACGCGCAGTCACGCGGGATCCGCAGGCCCAGCTCGGCGGCGCGGCGCTGCGCCCCGATCGCGATCACGTCGTTGTAGGCGAACACCGCGGTCACGTCGGGCCGCGCCGCCAGCAGCCGTCCCATCGCCTCGGCCCCGCCCTCGACGGAGTTGTGCGCGGGCTGGATCCACCCGGCGTCGACCGGCAGGCCGCGCTCGGCCATGACCTTCAGGTACACCTCCCGGCGCGGATCGGGCCCCACCACCGACAGGTACGTCACGTCGTCGATCATCGCGATCCTGCGGTGGCCGCGGTCGAGGAGGTGCTCCAGCCCTTGCCGTACGCCGGACTCGAAGTCGATGCGCACGCCCGGCACCTCCGGCGCCCGGTCACCCTTGTCGAGCAGGATGAACGGCAGGCCCGCTCCCGCGGCCTTGACGATCGCGTCCTGGTGGAGCAGGAACGCCACCCCGACGTCGACCTGCTCGATCAGCAGGTCCACGACCTCCAGCTCTTTGCGGTGGTCACTGTTGGTCGTGTAGACCACGACCTGCCAGCCCCGGTGCTCGGCCGCCTCCAGCACGCCCGCCGTGACCTCGGGGAAGAACGGGTTGAGCACGTCGGCGATGACGAGGCCGACCGTGATGAGGTGCTGGCGCACCAGCCCGCGGGCGAACCGGCTGGGGCGGTAGCCCATCGCGCGGGCCGCGTCGAGGATGCGCTGCCGGGTCCCGGGGTCGATCTCCGACTTGTTGTTGATCGCCCGGGACACCGTCTGGCGAGAGACCCCCACCGCGCGCGCCACGTGGTCGATGGTGACGCGGGGCTTGCTGTTGGTGGACACGGAAGGGACTGTAACCGTCCCGAAGACGATCACCAGACTTCGACCTCCCGACCTCCTGACCTCCGACGTGCGCACCGGCTTCGACCGCCCTCGCCGGTGCCGAGCCGTACCACCCGCGCCAGGACCGGCCGCGCGCCGCCGCGTCCGGGCTGCTCCTGAGAGCCCGATGCGGCAGATTGACAAGGCGGGCGGCGTACGTCATCATGGTGCTACGACCGAGATCGTGGGGTCGGCGTCAGCGTGGACAAATTACATCAGAGCGAGTACTCTCATGTCCACGCTGCCTTGGTGACGACCCGCTCCACCCGCTCGTGTTGCGAGGTTGTCCGGCGTGCGTGTCCGTCAGTCCGCTGTGAGCCTCGGAAGGACATCTGTTGGCAGCCTCGCGCAACGCCTCCGCCGTACCCGCCGGCCCCCGTCGCGTCTCTTTTTCGCGCATCCAGGAGCCTCTCGAAGTTCCCGACCTCATCGCCCTGCAGACCGAGTCGTTCGACTGGCTGCTCGGAAACGAGAGGTGGAAGGCCCGGGTAGAGGCGGCTCGCCAGGCCGGGCGCAGGAACGTCCCGACCCAGTCGGGCCTCGAAGAGATCTTCGAAGAGATCAGTCCCATCGAGGACTTCTCGGGGACCATGTCCTTGTCGTTCCGCGATCACCGGTTCGAGCCGCCGAAGTACTCCGTAGACGAGTGCAAAGAGAAGGACATGACCTTCTCCGCCCCGATGTTCGTGACGGCGGAGTTCATCAACAACACCACCGGTGAGATCAAGAGCCAGACGGTGTTCATGGGTGACTTCCCGCTCATGACGCCGAAGGGCACCTTCGTCATCAACGGCACCGAGCGTGTCGTGGTCTCCCAGCTCATCCGCTCTTCGGGGGTCTATTTCGACCGCAGTGTCGACAAGACGTCCGACAAGGACCTCTACGGCTGCAAGGTCA
>NZ_BAAAZP010000008.1:0-46616 GCF_039536965.1 Nonomuraea antimicrobica
GCGGGCGGCGCGTCGCCGGGCGGGGCGGGCTGCTCCTGGCCTGAGGACGGTGGCGGCTCCGGAGCGGCCTGCCCCGCGCCCGGCTGTGTGCCCGTCTGTGTGCCCGGTGGGGGGCCGAACATGGGGACGCTCCGCGCCGTCCCGGCGGTGGACCGTACGGCGGGGAAGGGCTGGGTGGCGTCGTCGATGGGCTCACGCTGAGCCGGTGGCCAGACCTGTTGGTCGGGATGGGGTTGCCTGGGGCGGGGCTGGGCGGCCGGGCCGTACCCGGGAGGCGTGCCCTGCCGAGGGCGCGGCCGCTGGGGCCGCGGCGCCCTCTGCTGGTACGGCGCTCCCTGCGGGTGGGGCGGGCTCTGCGGGTGGGGCGGGCCCTGGCGGGGCGGCACGTCCTGCTCCGGCCGCGCTCCGAGGCCGGGCGGCGGGACCTGACTGGGCGGCGGGACCTGGCCGGGCGGGGGTGGCTGATCCGCGTCCGGCCGCCGGTCGTTCCGCGGCGTGAACCAGTCGCGCTCCTCGTTCGTGCTCATGCTGCGATCACTTCTTCACCGAGTAGACGGCCTGCGGCGAGGCGGCGAGCGTGCGCGCGCCCTGCTCGTCGAGCCCGAGGTCGATCTCGACCTCGGGCCGGTACGACTCGACCAGCACCGACCCCGGGAGCCCGAACACGACGCCCGCGCCCGGCAGCGCCGACGCCGGGACCTCGAAGAAGAAGCGCCCGCTGGCCCAGATGTCCGGCTGCAGCCAGGTGTCCGACAGTTGCACGGAGTTGTCCACCCGGTCGGTGGCGTCGAATCTCTTCCCGTCGGCCGCCAGCAGCACCGGCTGCCCGAGGCGGAACGGCTGACGGCTGGACTTGGCGGACACGCTGACGATGAGGAAGAGGTTGTCGGTCCCGATGGTCTTGCTGAAGCTCTCGATCGACTTCGCGGCGGTGAACGAGTCGAGCCGTACGGAGAACCGCCGCGCGTCCACCTCCTCGCCCTTGCCCCCGGTGTACGTGAGCGCGTCGGAGAGCTCGCCCTCACCCAGGTGCAGGGTCTGGAGCCCGACCGCGCCGGCGAGCAGCACCAGCCCGGCGACCGCGTTGAGCAGCCGCGAGCCGGTGCCCCGCCGCCGCTCGGCCCGCCTGCCGCGCCGGGACTCGGGGCCGGCCGCTGATCGTCGCTGTGTGGCGGTCACGCTGGGTCGCCCTCCTTGACCGGCAGGGTCACCCGGGCCTTGACCTCGGGCGCGAACTTGTCGCCCACCTCTTTGGTGACCATCGTCCAGCGCGGGAGGTTGTTGTTGAAGTCGGGGGCGAACTCGAAGGCGGCCACGTCCATCGTGATCTTCTCCGGTGGCTGCTGACCGTTCTTCAGCTCGTAGCGCACGACGACCTGGCTGGTCACCCCGGGGAAGAGCTGGCCCGTCTCGCCGCCCTTGCTGAGGGCGTAGGCGAACGGCCCCGCCTCCTTGTCGAAGGCCGGGCTGATCTTGATCAGCGAGCCGGCGAAGGAGGTGGCCAGGTGGGCCTGCTCCGGCCGTACGGGCGGGGCGCCCACGCTGAAGGTGTCGTCCGCCTGGTTGGTGACGTCGAAGACCAGCTCCACGAACCGCTTCTCCTCGTCCCAATCATTCTCGGGGGGTTCGACCTTCACCCGCGACTCGACGAACTTGGTGGAGTACAGCCCCTGGTCGAGCACCGCGCCCTGGCCCAGGGGGTCAGGCTCCTCGGTGGCCTCGCTCAGACCGCCCAGGAGAGCGGTGATCCCGAGGGCGGTGGCCGCCACCAGGGCGATGGCGGGCACCACTACCGGACGTCTGGGCCTGTCGGTGCTGCCGCCGGTGGGTTCCGTCATGGGTATGGATGGTAATAGGTATCGCTTGTCCCATCTGCCCCTATGCTCCCATCGGGTCGGTCGAATTGCCGAGAACCCTGCCATTACCGGGCCGGTAACTCATACGCTGTCACGAAGCGGAAAGGGCGAGCCCAACATCTAATGACATATCGGCGGCCGGAGGGTCACGTGACGGACGTGCATCCCGAGCATGCCCAGCTCCAGGCGGACCGCATCTACCTGGGCTGGCAGTACATCCTGCTGCACCCCGACCCCGGCCCACCGCCCAAGCGTCCCTCTCCCGTCCAGGAGGCGCCCCAGGAGGCCGCCGCGCCCGACCCCGCGCAGTCCGAGCTGCTGCGCCGCGAGCGGCTCCAGGAGGACATGCTCAACCGGCCGGTCCGGCACGTGCGCCTGTTCATGCTGATCTTCAGCGTCCTGATCCTCGCCGCCGCCCTGGCCGGTTACCTCGCCTGGATGTTCGCGCTGGTCGGGCTCGTCGCCGCCGGCGGCGTGGCGGGCATCTGCACCTACGCGCTGGTGCAGGGCGACCGGGCGGTCAGGTACCGGGTGCTGGAGCAGCAGGCCAGGGACGAACGCCAGCAGCAGGAACGCGACCGGGAGCTGTTCCGCGCCCAGGAGGAGCACGCCCGGCGCTACCGCGAGTGGCAGGAGTCGAAGGAGCGGCACGACCGGCAGCTCTCCTGGTACGCCGTCGCGGTGCCCGACGAGATCGACCGCATCGACGTGGCGGGCGGCACCTTACCCGGCTGGTCCGCGCTGATCACCCTGCTCGGGGCCACCCGGCTCTACAGCGGCGGCCATCTGACCGTGCTCGACCTGTCCGAGGGCGCCATCGCCAAAGACCTGATCGAGCTGGCCCGCAAGGGCGGCGACGACCCGCTCGTGTGGGTGCTGCCGGTCGATCTGCCCCGGCTCGACCTGGGCGCCACGCTCAAGCCCGAGGCGTTCGCGGACGTGCTGGCCCACGTGGTGAGCGTGAGCGAGGAACACCGCACCACGCGCGACCTCAGCTTCGACAACGCGATCCTGGAGCGGGTGCTGGAGGTGCTCGGCGAGAACGCCACGATCAGGCAGGTCACGGCCGCCCTGCGGGCGCTGGCGCAGGTGGGCGACCCGCGCGACGACCTGCGGTTCGGGCTGATCACCGCCACCCAGCTCGAACGCATCGGCACGCTGTTCGGCCGCGGCGTGAGCGACCGGGTGGTGATCGAACGGGCCTGGGCGCTGGAGTCGCAGCTCCGCAAGCTGGAGTCCCTCGGCACCGAGGCCGTACGCCTGCCGCCCGCCCGGCTCCGGGTGGTGAGCATGGACCGGCAGGCGGGCGTGTTCGGCAACCGGGTGCTCGGCACGTACGTGGCCACCGCCCTGACCCACATCCTGCGCCAGTCGCCCGCCTCCGACCGGCCCTGGTACCACACGATCATCGTGGCGGGCGCGGACAAGCTCAGGGGCGACGTGCTCGACCGGCTCATGGACGCCTGTGAGACCTCCCGTACCGGGCTGGTCCTGACGTACCGGTCACTGACGCCGACCGTGCGCGAACGGCTCGGCAGGGGGCACGCCGCGGTCGCGTTCATGAGGCTGGGCAACGCCGAGGACGCCCGGGTGGCCAGCGAGCACGTCGGCACCGAGCACCGGCTGGAGCTGGCCCAGCTCACCGAGACGATCAGCGACTCGCTGCCGGGCCTCAACGGCGGCTACACCTCCACGATCGCCCAGTTCGACGACGAGCGGGAGGACCGCGAGCAGAATCGGGTGGACCTGGTCGGGGACATCACCGAGTCCACCGAGTGGGGCAGGACCGCCGACAAGATCTCCGAGAAGGAGCGGGTGCTCCAGCGCTCGCGCGAGTTCCTCGTCGAGCCGCACCAGCTCCAGCAGCTCCCCACGACGTCCGTGATCGTCACGGACGCCACGACGCAGGGCAGGCGCGTACGCCTGGCCGACGCGAACCCCGCCATCCTCGCCTTCCCCAAGACCACGCTGGGCGAGCTGGAGGAGGTGGGAGACGCCGTGCTGGCCCTCGACCCCAGGAACGGCAACGGCGAGGCGGAGCCGCCGCCCAACCTCGGGCCACCACCGCCACGCCTGGACTGGCGCAAGGGGAGGCAATGACATGGTCAATGTCAAGGTGACGAGCTGACGGTTGGCGGAATTTAACAAAGAACCGTCTGTGGGGGATTGAAATGCAGCCGAGTGTGTCGCTGAGTGGGCCTTGGTATCGAATTCAGTCGATCGCAGCACCCTCGCGATGTTCGTCGGCGGAATGGGATTTCGTCACCGTGCTTCCCGCGGTGCTGTCGGCGGCGCAGCGTGGCCGGCCGTTCGTCATCGGCTGGCTGTCGCGGGGGTCCGGGGCGCCGCTCGAACTCATCACCAACGCCGGCCCGTTGTCGCCGCCGCGCCAGCCGCGCCGGTCCACCGACCTGCCCGACGACCCGAGCGGGCCGCAGCCGCTGCTGTTCCCCGGGGGCGCGCGGGGGGTGCGGCTCGACGAGGAGTACCTCGCCGACCTGGCGGACCTGGTGTGGGCGCCGTGCCCGGGGCGGCAGGCGCCGCCGCTGGGGAGCAAGGGGCGCGAGTTCGACCCCGACGAGCTGCGGCGGCCGACGTTGTTCGAGTCGACGCTGGTGACCTTGATGTCGCGGCCGTTCGCCTGGCTCGTCGTCGCCGAGCCGACCGACCTGCTGGACGCCGAGGTGGCGCACCTGCGTACCCAGCTCAACGTGCTGCGCCAGTACGGCGACGCCTCCGAGCGCTCCCGCTTCGACGCCGAGCGGGCCGAGCGCCGCATGCAGGAGCTGGACGCCTTCCGCGAGGCGGGCCTCTGGAACGTACGCGTGCTGGCCGGCGGTGCCACGGCCGACGAACTGCGGCAGATCGCGCCCGTCCTCGTCGGGTCGGTCGAGATGAGCCACCACCCCTACCGGCTGCGCAGCTCGCACGGGGCGGCCTACGCCCTGTCGGAGGCCCTGGCCATCGCCGCGCAGGACCCGGCCGACGGTGCCGCCGCCCCGTTCGCCGCCACGGCGGGGGCGCTGGCGGCGCTGGCCGGGCTGCCCCGGCGGGAGGTGCCCGGCGTACGCGTGCTCGACTCGGGCTTCTTCGACGTCACGTCCGAGTCCGACGGCCGGTCCGACGGGGCCGAGCTGGAGCTGGGCGAGATCCTCGACGGTCAGGACAGGGGGGTCGGCACGTTCCGGGTGCCCCTGGCCACGCTCAACCGGCACGCCTTCGTCACGGGGGCGACCGGCTCGGGCAAGTCGCAGACCGTACGGCACCTGCTGGAGCAGCTCAGCCGGGCCCGCATCCCGTGGCTGGCCATCGAGCCGGCCAAGTCCGAGTACGCCGCCATGGCCGGCCGCATCGACAACCCCGTCACGGTGATCAACCCGTCGGCGCCCGACGGCGTGCCGTTCAGCGTCAACCCGCTCGAACCCGAGCCCGGCTACCCCGTACAGGCCCACATCGACATGGTCAGGGCGCTGTTCATGGCCGCCTTCGACGCCGAGGAGCCGTTCCCGCAGATCATGTCGCTGGCCCTGCAGCGCGTCTACGAGGCCACCGGCTGGGACGTGGTCACCGGCGGCGCCGTGCCCGGCTCGAACGTCCCGCCCAGCGTCCCCACCCTCGAACAGCTCCAGCAGCACGCCATGGACGTCATCAAGGAGATCGGCTACGGGCGCGAGGTGCAGGCCGACGTCGAGGGCTTCATCTCGCTGCGGCTGCGCTCGCTGCGGGTGGGCTCGGCCGGGCGCTTCTTCGAGGGCGGTCACCCCGCCGACATCGGCGGCCTGCTCGAACGCGACGTCGTCCTGGCCATCGAGGACGTGGCCAACGACGAGGACAAGGCGTTCCTCATGGGCACCCTGATCATCCGGATCGTCGAGCACCTGCGCATGCGCGCCAGGAAGGAGCGCTCGGCCGAGCTGCGCCACGTCATCGTGATCGAGGAGGCGCACCGGCTGCTGCGCGACCGGGGGCACGGCCGCGCCTCCACCCACGCCGTGGAGCTGCTGGCCGGGCTGCTCGCGGAGATCAGGGCGTACGGGGAGGGCATCGTGGTGGCCGAGCAGATCCCCACTAAGCTCGTCTCCGACGTGGTCAAGAACACGGCGCTGAAGGTCGTGCACCGGCTGCCCGCCGAGGACGACAGGAAGCTCGTCGGGGCCGCCATGAACCTCAGCGACGAGCAGTCCCGCCACGTGGTCTCGCTGGAGCCGGGCTCGGCGGCCGTGTTCGCCGACGGCATGGACCGGCCGCTGCGGGTGCGCGTGCCGCTGGGGGAGTCGCGGGAGAAGGTGCTGCCGGGGCCGCCGCCGCCCATCCGGGGGCGCAGGTCGGCGGCGTGCGGGACGCAGTGCCGTACCGGGCTGGCGTGCACGCTGGTGGAGCTGCGCGAGGCCGACGTGCTGGCCGCGGCGCCCGAATGGTCGTGGTTGCGGATCTGGTGCGACACGGTCGTGCTGGCGTTCGTGAGCAACCGGCCGCTGCCCGGCGTGCCGCGCGCCCTGGCGGCCGCCTGGGGCGACCTGCCGGCGCGGCGCAGGGAGTGCCTGCTGGCCACCATGGTCGAACGCTCGGTGCAGCGGCGTGCCTGGTCGCTGCGGACCTGGTTCGACCCGGCGCTGCTCACCGAGAAGGCGGCGGAGACGGCCGGACGCCTGCTCGGCGGGCTCGACAGCGGCGGCGAGCGCCCGGGGGCGTCGTGGGTCATCCCCCAGGTGCGCTGGCTGCACGAGGTCGACCGGCTCTTCCCGTACGGGCAGCCCGCCCCGAACCTGCGCAGCCCCGCCCCGCCCATGGAGTACGCCCTGTTCCGCCCGCCGAACGGAAACGGCTCGGGCGACCTCGCCCACACCGAGCTGCTCGGCCACCGGGCCAGGGCGCTGCGCCACCACCCGCTGTCGATGGAGGTGGACCGCAACAGGACGCTGGCGTGGCGGGTGATACTCGGGGACGACGAGCACGACGGCGTACAGCGGGACATCGTGACCGTCGCGATCGGCGTCGAGTCGTCGGCGCGGATCCGGCACGTGGGGCAGACGATGGGCGCGGGCTGGCTGGAGGGCGTGCTGTCGTGGCCGCGCCGTTTCGTGCTCCCGTTCGAGCAGGGCGGCGCCCCGGAGATCACCTTCGGTGAGCCCGCCGCCACCTCACCGTGAGGAGGGACCGGCCTCCGGGCGCCGGGCACGCCGGACCTGGCGGCGTTTTCCCGTGCGTCTCCAGTCCAAGGGCCAACGCGGACTAGGATCCATGCACATGACCCAGCTTCCTCTGCGGGCGCAGCTCGCCAGTGCCCTGGGCCGCAGTGCCGCCACGCTGTCCAGGATGACCGGGCGTGGCGACGGCTCGGTGATCGGCGGACGGGTCGGCCTGCTGCTAGAGCCCGACCTCCTGCGCCAACTGGCCCGCGACCGCAAGTTGGCCCTGGTCAGTGCGACCAACGGCAAGACCACCACGACCCGGCTGATCACCTCGGCCCTGCTCGACGTCGGCGAGGTGGCCACCAACGCCTTCGGCGCCAACATGCCGGCCGGGCACGTCTCCGCGCTCTCCCAGCACAAGCACGCGCCGTTCGGCGTGCTGGAGGTCGACGAGAAATACCTGCCCGAGGTGCTCGGCACGACCGGCGCGGGCGTCGTGTGCCTGATGAACCTCAGCCGCGACCAGATGGACCGCGCGGCCGAGATCTGGCTGCTGGCGCAGAAGTGGCGCAAGGCCCTGTCCGGCAAGCCCACCCACGTCATCGCCAACTGCGACGACCCGCTCGTCACCTGGGGCGCCTCCACGGCCGCCAAGGTCACCTGGGTGGCCGGCGGGCAGCGGTGGAAGGAAGACTCCTGGTGCTGCCCCGAGTGCGGCGGCCCGCTCGACCGCAAGGACGCCGACTGGGCGTGCCGCGAGTGCACCTTCCACCGGCCGGAGCCGCAGTGGGCGGTCGACGACGAGTCGGCGATCGACCCACGCGGGCAGCGCTGGCTGCTCGACATCCAGCTTCCCGGGCAGGCCAACCGCTCCAACGCGGTGATGGCGCTGGCGGTGGCCGACGCGTTCGGGGTGCCGGTGGAGCGGGCGCTGCCCAGGCTGCGCGAGGTCACCTCGGTGGCCGGCCGCTACACCACGGTCGAGCGCGACGGCCGCCACGCCCGCCTGCTGCTGGCGAAGAACCCGGCGGGCTGGCTGGAGGCGTTCGACGTGGCCGACCCGCAGTTCCCCATCGTCCTGTCGGTCAACGCGCAGGGCCCCGACGGCCGCGACACCTCGTGGCTGTGGGACGTCGACTACCGCATCCTGCGCGGGCGTCCCGTGTTCGTCACCGGCGAGCGCCGGCTCGACCTGGCGCTGCGGCTCGACGTGGCCGGCGTGCCGTTCACGCTCTGCGGCACGTTCGCCGAGGCCCTGGCCATGCAGCCGCAGGGCCGGGTCGACGTGATCGCCAACTACACCGCCTTCCAGCAGATCCGATCGGAGTTCGGTCGTGCCGAGTGACAGCGCCCTTCGCATCGTCTGGATCTACCCCGACCTGCTGAGCACGTACGGTGACCAGGGCAACGTCCTGGTCCTGGAGCAGCGGGCGCAGCGCAGGGGGATCGAGACGGAGACGATCCACGTACGCTCGGCCGACCCCGTCCCCGAGACGGGCGACATCTACCTGATCGGCGGCGGCGAGGACCGCCCGCAGATCCTGGCCGCCGCGCGCCTGCGCCGTGACGGCGGCCTGCACCGCGCCATCGCCCGCGGCGCGGCCATGCTGGCGGTGTGCGCCGGCTACCAGATCATGGGCAGCACGTTCGGCGGCGAGGAGGGCCAGCCGGTCGACGGCATCGGCCTGCTCGACATCGCCAGCACCCGTGGGCCCGCGCGGGCCGTGGGCGAGCTGGTGGCCGAGGTCGACGCCGCACTCAACCTGCCCACGCTGACCGGTTTCGAGAACCACATGGGCGTCACCAGCCTCGGCCCCGGCGTCCGGCCGCTGTCGAGGACGATCGCGGGCGTGGGCAACGGCGACGGGTTCGAGGGCTGCTACGCGGGGCACGTCGTCGGCACCTACCTGCACGGCCCCGCGCTGGCCCGTAACCCGGCCCTGGCCGACCTGCTGTTGTCGTGGCGGGTGGGGGAGCTGGCGCCGCTCGACGACTCCCGCTACGAGGCCCTGCGCCAGGAACGCCTCGCCACCGTCCTCCAGGGCTGACGGCGTCCCGGAGATCCTTCTTCAGGAGGTGCCGTGACCATGGGCGCACGGTTGACATGCAGCCGTTCGGCTGCCTATTCTGCAGACATGCAGCCAAACGGCTGCCTGTTTGGACGGCGATAGATGGACGAGGTGTTCAGGGCGCTGGCCGACCCCAGCCGCCGCAGACTGCTGGACGCGCTCAACTCCCGCAACGGTCAGACCCTGCGCGAGCTGTGCGCCGGGCTCGACATGGCCAGGCAGTCGGTCAGCAAGCACCTGGCCGTGCTGGAGGAGGCCAACCTGGTCACCACCGTACGGCGAGGGCGGGAGAAGCTGCACCACCTCAACGCCGAGCCGATCAACGCCATCGCCGAACGCTGGATCAACCAGTACGACCGCCACCGCGCCGAAGCCCTGGCGGACCTGAAGACGGCACTGGAGGAACACCCCATGGACCAGGCGAGCACCGACTTCGTCTACACCACCCACATCCGCACCACCCCGGAACGCCTCTGGCAGGCGCTCACCGAACCCGCCTGGACCAAGCGCTACTGGGGCGTCGAACTCGCCTCCGACTGGACCGTCGGCTCGGCGGTGACGTGGGAGTTCGAGGGCGTCACGATGGCCGACCCCGAGCAGGTCGTGATCGAGTCGGATCCGCACAAGCGCCTGGCCTACACCTGGCACACGTTCACCCCCGAGTTCGGCGAGATCATCGGGGTGAGCGCCGGCGAGCTGGCCGCGCTGAACCAGGAGCCGAGATCGACGGTGGCCTTCGAGATCGAGCAGATGGGCCCGACGGTCAAGCTCACCGTCGTGCACGGCGGCTTCGTGCCCGGCAGCGCCGTACGCGCGAGCATCAGCGGCGGCTGGCCGGAGATCCTGTCCAGCCTCAAGACCCTGCTGGAGACCGGCGAGGCCCTGCCCGCCGCGGATCAGCAGGCGGGCCAGTAGACGGCCACCAGACGGCTCAGTAAACCAGGGCCTGCACGCCCTCGGCGGTCACTTCCTCGACGAACGCCGGCGCCCCCGCGATGCGGATGCCGTCGATGAGGTCGTCGACGGTGATGTTCCTGCGGGCCGCGCACTGGGTGCAGAGCGTCACCCGCCCGACGGCCAGCACGGCGTCGAGCAGGTCGGTGAGTGGCGCGGCGTGCGGCAGGCTGAACTCCTTGGCCCGCCCCGGCAACGCGAACCACGACGACTCGCCGGTCAGCCACAGGGAGACGGACACCCCGCTCGCGAGCGCGGCCGCCGCGACCGTGAAAGCCTGGTTGCACCGCTCGGGGGCGTCGGCCCCGGCGGTAACCTTGATCACCAGTGATCGTGCCATGCCCGCCACCCTAACGCCACGCGGGAGTCGCGGCGGCGTCCGCCGCCACTAGTCTTGGGCACCATGGAAGAACCTCAGGTGCACCCCGACCTGGAGCCGATCGCGTTCCTGCTGGGGCGGTGGGAAGGCGCCGGCGTGGGCGGCTACCCGACGATCGAGAGCTTCAACTTCGGCCAGGAGATCGAGTTCGGGCACAACGGCAAGCCGTTCCTGACCTACGTGAGCCGCACCTGGCTGCTCGACGACGACGGCAACCGGGTCAGGCCGCTGGCGACCGAGTCGGGCTACTGGCGGCCCCAGCCCGACAGGCAGGTCGAGGTCGTGCTCGCGCACCCGACCGGGATCGTCGAGATCTACATCGGCGAGGTCGTCTTCCACAAGATCGAGCTGCGCACCGACGTGGTCGCGCGCACCGCCTCCGCCAAGGAGTACACCGCGGGGCACCGGCTTTACGGGCTGGTCAACGGCAACCTCATGTGGGCCTACGAGATGGCCGCCGTCGGTCACCCGCTCACCGACCACATGTCGGCAGAGCTGAAGAAGGTCGCCTGATGAGCACGGCGTTCACCGAGGAGGTCGTCGAGGCGATCAAGCGCCACATGAACGACGACCACGCCGGCGACGCGCTGCTCATCGTGCGGGCGCTCGGCGACCGGCCGGGGGCGGGCAGCGCCGTGACGAGCGACGTGGACGCCGAGGCGATCACGTTCACGATCGACGGCGGGGAGCGGGTGCGGGTGCCCTGGGGCGAGACGCTGACCGAACGGGCCCAGGTGCGCAAGGCCGTGGTGCGGCTCTACCGGGAGGCGTGCGCCAGACTCGGTGTCCAGGCCCGCGGCGAGCACCAGGACTGATCACCCCCGCTGGTGAGCGGTCGCGTGGACCTGGCCAGGACATGAAGAAGGGCCCCGGGCGGCGCTCCGCCTGCGGTGCAGACGGGCCGGATGGACCATGGTCGGGACGGGTGTCCCGCCCTCCGGCTGCCAGGGGCCCCGGTGGTTGCCTCGTATTCGCCTCACAGCACGAGACAACAGCCCGCGAGGTCAGCGGGCAACCACCTCGCTAGCCCGACTATGACTCACCATTATTCGGACCACCTCCTTTCCGCGTACCCATGAAGCTATGCGGTGCCGTGCGAAAGGGGCAAGCGAATATCCAAGGCGCGCTTAGACTCGGGGTTATGACGGAGACGCAGTGGCATGAAGAACTCCGCGCCAAGGGCTACCGGGTCACCCCGCAGCGCCAGCTCGTCCTGGAGGCGGTCAAAGAGCTGGAGCACGCCACCCCGGAAGAGATCTGCGTCAAGGTCCGCGAGACGGCCCGCGGCGTCAACATCTCGACCGTCTACCGCACGCTCGAGCTGCTCGAAGAGCTGGGCCTGGTCACCCACACCCACCTCAGTCACGGTGCCCCCACCTACCACCTGGCCGCCGAGGCGGATCACGTGCACCTGGTGTGCCGGGGCTGCGACGAGGTCTTCGAAGTACGCCCCGAGCTGGCCGAAGGGCTGGTCAACGGGCTGGACGAGGAGCTGGGCTTCGCCGCCGACGTCCACCACCTGACCGTCTTCGGCCGCTGCCGCAACTGCCGCTGACCCCCGGTCCCCCTTCCGCGAGGGGAGTGCGGGCCCGTCCCGCGTGGGCACCCTTTTCCGGCCGTCCCGCGACTGCGGATAGCCTGGAAGGCATGCGTAGCCCTCTGCTCGATCTCCCCGGCGCAGTCCCCGCGGACGCCCCGGACTCCGACGTAGCCGCACACTACGGCGACCTGTTCGCCGAGCAGCGCGCGCTGGCCAAGGGAGAGGTGGTCGTCGACCGCAGCAATCGCGAGGTGATCCGCATCTCCGGCGCGGACCGGCTGAAATGGCTCAACGACCTCACCTCGCAAAAGCTCGACACGTTGCGACCGGGCGAGTGGACACAGACGCTCGACCTCGACCTGCAGGGCCGGGTGCTGCACCACCTGACGCTGGTGGACGACGGTGAGAGCGTGCTGGCCCACGTCGAGCCTGGCACCGCGCAGAGCCTGGTCGACTACCTCGACCGCATGCGGTTCATGTTGCGCGTGGAGGTGTCGCGGGCCGACGACCTGGCCGTGCTGTCCACGGCCGCGGAAGACTTCCTGGTGCCGCGGGCCGAGCTGGCCGAGCACCTGGGCAAGCCCCTGGCGGGGCTGTGGGCCTACGAGGCGCTGCGGATCGAGGCGCACCGGCCGCGGCTCGGCTTCGAGACCGACCACAAGACGATCCCCCACGAGGTGGCCTGGATCGGCGGGGCCGTGCACCTCAGCAAGGGCTGCTACCGCGGCCAGGAGACCGTGGCGCGGGTGCACAACCTCGGGCACCCGCCGCGCCGCCTGGTCTTCCTGCACCTCGACGGCAGTGTCGACACGCTGCCCGAGCACGGCGCCCCGGTGATCTTCGAGAGCCAGGAGGTCGGGGTGGTCGGCTCGGCGGCCCGGCACCACGAGCTGGGTCCGATCGCGCTGGCCGTGATCAAGCGTACGGTGCCGGTCGACGCCCCGCTGCTGGCCGGTGGGGTGGCCGCCGCGCAGGAGGTCGTCGTCCCGCCGGACGCGGGCCGCAACGTCGCCATCGACCCCGCCCTGCGCCGCCGGGTCCGCTGACCGCCGCGCGCGCCGTGGGCTGTGTCATGAGCCCTGGCCGGGGCTCCACGGGGCGCGCGGTCACAGGTCCAGCACCAGCGTGATCGGCCCGTCGTTCACCAGCGACACCTTCATGTCCGCCCCGAACACGCCCGTCTCGACGTGCGCCCCCAAGGCCCTCAGCTCCTCCACCACGGCCGCCACCAGCGGCTCGGCGACCGGCCCCGGGGCGGCCGCCTGCCAGGTGGGCCGGCGGCCCTTGCGCGCGTCGCCGTACAGGGTGAACTGACTGATCACCAGCAGCGGGGCGGCCACGTCGGAGCACGACTTCTCGCCGTGCAGGATCCGCAGCCCCCAGAGCTTGGCGGCGAGCCTGGCGGCCTGCGCGCGCGTGTCGGTGTGCGTGACCCCCACCAGGACGAGCAGGCCGGGCTCGCTGATCGCCCCGACCGTGCGCCCCTCGACCTCGACCGACGCCGAACTGACCCGCTGTACGACTGCCCGCATGGAATCCCATTCTGGACCAGGTGCGGCCCCTCCATACACTCGTCCCGAAAGGGGATGTGACATGTCGATGATGGTGGAAGTTGTCCGTTCCGGGTTCGTGGAGTCCACGCATCGGGCACGCGTGCTGACCGTGGACGCCCAGGGCCGGCCGGTCGAGACCAGGGGCGCGGTGCACGTGCCGGCCTCCCCACGGTCGTCGATGAAGCCGCTGCAGGCGCTCGGCATGCTCCGTGGCGGCCTGCGCCTGGAGGGCGAACTGCTCGCGCTGGCCTGCGCCTCGCACTCGGGCGAGCCCTTCCACGTGGACGGCGTCAGGAAGATCCTGGTCGGGGCGGGCCTGGAGGAGTCGGCGCTGGGGTGCCCCGAGGACTACCCGATCGACCGGTCGGTGACCGAGCGCGGGCGCGTCTACATGAACTGCTCGGGCAAGCACGCCGCGATGCTCGCCACCTGCGTGGTGAACGACTGGCCGCTGACGACGTACCTGGAGCCCGCGCACCCGCTCCAGCGCAGGATCCGCGAGACGGTGGAGGAGCTGACCGGGGAGCGGGTCGCGGCCTCGGGCGTGGACGGGTGCGGGGCGCCGCTGTTCTTCGTGTCGATGCTCGGGGTGACCAAGGCGTTCCGCGCGTTCCCGATGTCGTCGGAGGACTCGTTCGAACGGAAGATCTTCGACGCCATGCGCGCCTACCCCGAGTGGACCTCGGGCACCGACCGGCCCGAGGCCAAGCTCATGCGGGCGCTGCCCGGCCTGATGCTGAAGGCCGGGGCGGAGGCGTTCGACGCGTTCGTGTTCGAGGACGGGCGCGCGGGCACCGTCAAGATCGAGGACGGCTCCCAGCGGGCCCGCGTGCCCGTCACCGTGGCCGCGCTGCGCTCGCTCGGCCTGGACGCGCCCGAACTGGCCGAACTCGGCGCCCCCGAGGTGCTGGGCGGCGGACGGTCCGTGGGCGAGCTGAGGATCCGCTAGAGGCTGCGGAACTGCCGGGTGGCGGAGATGGCGCCGGAGGTGGTCGTGGTGAACGTCCGCATCGATCCGGCGAACTTCGACAGGTCCCACTCCGCCGGCCCGTGGTACCAGTACAGGTTGTCGGCCCGGTGGCCGTTGCCGGTGACGGAGGCCACCACCCGCGACCAGTGCTCGACCCCGTCGAAGATCACGGCGTAGGGCAGGTAGCGGGAGAACAGCTCCACCCGGTGCTGTTCCGGCACCTCGCCCAGCTCGCCGGAGAACAGGTACTGCCGAAAGCCCATGGTGTGCGCGAGCGCCGCCGAGCCCTTGGCGGTCTTGGCCGGCATGTACTGGCCGCCGACCGCCAGCGCGCCGCCCGCGATGACCAGGGCCAGGCCCAGCAGCCCGTACGTGGTGAACCAGGCCAGCCCGACCGTGGCCAGCAGCCCCGCGCCGATGAGCACCACGCCGATCGTGGTCCACCTGGTGCGCTCGGTGTCGGGGCGGCGGGCGAACCAGCCCTGCTTGACCACGTCCGCGTAGAGCGCGTCGCGCACCTCGCCCAGGTGCGCCGCGAACGAGCCGGTCAACTGCGACAGCAGCACCGCGTCCCGGCCCTCGAAGATGGCGTCGTGGAGGGCCCGCTCGTACGGCAGGAGCGCGTCGACGGGCGCGTTCCGCAGCCTGACGAGCAGCCAGTCGGGCGCGTCGTACGTCTGGCGGGGCTGCTCGTCGATGCGCAGGTAGCCGCGTACCGCGAGGTCCACGATGGTGGCGGTCACGTCGACCACGTCGGCCTGCTCGTCCACCAGCGTGCCGATCTGGCCGGGCCGTACGCCGTCGGGCGGGGTGAAGTGCCCGTTGTGCACCGGGACGACCGCGCCGCTCTCGTGGCCGACGATCCGCGCGTCGCGGCCCCGTGTCCAGTAGAGCAGCGCCACGCCGCCGAGCAGCAGCACCAGCAGCCCGGCCAGCGCGCCCCCGGTGACGGTGTCGAGCGTGAACGCGGCGGCCAGCGAGAACCGCCGCTCCAGGATGGGCCGGCCGCCGCTGGAGCCCTTCGGGTATCCGACGACCACGGTCAGGGCCTGGCCGGGGGAGAGGTTCGCCTGCTCGAAGTCGGCCCGCGTGGCCACGTGGTCCATGGAGGCCGAGGTGCAGCCGATGGCCGAGGTGAGCTCGCCGGCGAAGCAGGACAGGTTCTGCACCTGCCCGGGGCCGCTCACCTGGACGGTGGCCTTGGCGACCGGCTGGTTCCAGCCGTTCACCGCGAACCAGCGCAGCTCCTCGACGCCGCCCGAGGTCGTCACCGCGCCCATGACGTCGTACTCGACGGTCTGGCCCGTTACGGTGAGCACGTCGCCGGCCAGGGTGCCGCCCTTGACGTTCGTGATCCGGTAGACGCGGTCGGTGGTGTCGTCGTAGCGGGTCCGGGTGATGAACGTCCGCTTGAGCGGCCCCGACGCCCCGCTGATCTTCTCGACCACGTGCAGGGTGCCGTCCTTGCCGAGGGTCATCGTCACCTCGTCCGTGATCCCGGCCTGCGCCGCGAGGGCGGCGGGCGCGGCGGTCAAGGTGAGAGCGGTGGCCGCCAGGGCGGCCATCGTCAGCCTGATACCCGTCATGGCGGCAAATCGTATCGGTTCGTGACTCTCAGTCCAGTGTGATGGCATTCGCCGCCCGCTGAACGCTCTCCGGCGCCGCGCCCCGCCCGGGGTTCTCCAGGGCGAGCGCCTGGTTCGCGGCCACGAACGGGCGCATCCGCTCCTCGTAGCGCGCGAAGGCGGTCGCGGGGTCCGCGCCCAGCTCCTCGGCCAGCACGTACGCCCCCACCATGGCCAGGCTCGTGCCCTGCCCCGACAGCGGCGAGGCGCAGTAGCCCGCGTCGCCCACCAGCGCGACCCGCCCCTTCGTCCAGTGCTCCATCCTGACCTGGGCCATGGCGTCGAAGTAGAAGTCGTCGGCCTTCCACATCGCCTCCAGCAGCCTGGGCGCCTCCCAGACCCGCGCGCAGCGCCGCTCGACGAGCCGCCGCTGCGCGTCGAGGTCGCGGTGGTCGTAGTCGATCGGCTCTTCGGCCTCGAAGCCCAGGTTGACCCGCATCTCCGAGCCGTCGCGGTCGCTGAAGACGGCTCCTCCTGCCCCGCCCTCCCCGAACCAGGTCTGCCAGCGGTCCAGGCCCAGGAAGTTCTCGGTGGTGAAGATGGAGACGTACGTGCCGAGGTGGTGCACGAAGCGCGACTCCGGGCCGAAGGCGAGCCTGCGCACGTTGGAGTGCAGGCCGTCGGCGCCGATGACGTAGTCGTAGCAGTCTTCCGCGCCGCTCTCGAACGTCACCCCGCCGTCCTCGGTCAGCGTGGCGATCGAGTCACCGTAGACGTGGCGGGCGCCGCCGGCGGCGACGAGGATCCGGGTGAGGTCGTCGCGCATGATCTCCACGTCGGGGCTGTCGAACCGGCCGCCGCTGAACGTCTCTTCGGTGCTGCGCATGGTCTCGTTGCCGTCGCGGTCGACCATGGACATGCCGCGCATGGTCGTACGCAGGGCCTCGATCTCCGCCAGCACCCCCATGCGCGCGGCCACGGTCAGGGCGGCGCCCCTGAGGTCGACGGCCTGGCCGCCCTTGCGCGGGGCCGGTGCCCGTTCGACCACGGTCACGTCGTAGCCGTGCCGCCCCAGCCAGTGGGCCAGCACCGGGCCGCCGACGCTCGCCCCCGACACCAGTACCTTCATCATCACTCCTTTGTTGACGTCGTACGCAGATCTGAATGTACGTAGTAAATACAGCAGGTCACAAGGCTATGATGGGAAGATCTGTACTAGTACAGGAGGCTCGATGACCACATCGCCGCACGCCCGCATCGCCGCCGACATCAGGCAGCGCGTCGCCGACGGCCGCCTCCGTCCCGGCGAGCGGGTGCCCTCCACCCGGCAGCTCGCCCGAGACTGGGGCGTCGCCCTCGCCACCGCCGCCAAGGCGCTGACCCTGCTGGCGCGGGAGGGCGTCGTGGTCGCCGAGCCCCGGGTGGGCACCGTCGTGGCCGAGCGCAGGGGCGTACGGGCCGGACCGGCGCCGTCCGGCGGTGAGTTGACGCGCGAGCGCGTCGTCAGGGCCGCGATCGAGATCGCCGACACGGAAGGGCTGCCCGAGCTGACCATGCGCGCCGTCGCGGGACGGCTGGGCGTGGCCACCATGTCCCTCTACCGCCACGTCGGCGGCAAGGACGACCTGGTCATGATGATGGTCGAGGCCGTGATCGAGAAGTTCGCGCTGCCCGCCGAGCCGCCCGAGGGGTGGCGGGCACGGCTGGAGGTCTCGGCCCGGGTCCAGTGGGCCGGCTACCGCGCCCACCCGTGGATGGCCGGGGTCACCTCGCTGACCAGGCCGCTGCCCTCACCCGCCCTGCTCAGGCACACCGAATGGGTGATGGCGGCGCTGCGGGACACGGCGCTCGACGCGGTGGCCAAGATGCACGTGCACACGCTGCTCTACAGCTACGTGCAGGGGATCGCGGCCAACCTCGAACTGGAGCGGCGGGCGCGGGCCGCCACCGGGCTGACCGCCGACGAGTGGATGAGCAGGCAGGAGGAGCACCTGGGGTGGATCACGCGGTCGGGGCGCTATGGGGCCTTCGCCGGGGTCGTGGCGGAGCTGGACGGGGACTTCGACCTCGACCTCGACGTGCTCTTCGAGTTCGGTCTGAAACCCCTGCTCGACGGCCTGGCCTCCGTGATCGGGCCCCGCTGACCACCCGCGCCCGGCAGGCGAGGTCAGCCGGAGATCTGGATGCGGAGGCGGCGGAAGCCGCGCCCCTTGCTCTCGATCTTGGCGACCCTGATGTGCCCGATCTGCTTCGTGGAGGCCACGTGGGTGCCGCCGTCGGCCTGGGTGTCGAGGCCCACGATGTCGACGACGCGCACGTCCTGGACGGTCTCCGGCACCAGGTTCGTGGCGGTGCGGATGATGTCGGGGATCGCGAACGCCTCGCCCCGGGGCAGCACCTTGACGTCGATGCGCCGGTCGGCCGCGATCTCGGCGTTGCAGGCGTCCTCGACGGCCTGCTTGAACCCTGGCGGCACCTCAGGCAGGTCGAAGTCCATGCGCGCGCTGAGCGGGTCCATGTTGCCGCCGGTGACCAGGCAGCCGTAGTCCCTGAACACCACGCCGCACAACACGTGCAGCCCCGAGTGCGTACGCATCAGCGCCGAGCGCCGCTCGTCGGCCACCGCGCCCTCGACCACGGCGCCCACCGGCGGGATCGGATCGCCCTCGGCCGGGATCAGGTAGAGATCGTCCCCTTTGCGCGCTCCGACGATGCGCGTTTCGACACCCTGCCAGATCAGAACCCCGTGATCCGCCGGCTGCCCGCCACCGCCCGGATAGAATGCCGACCGGCTCAGCACGATTCCCTCGGGCGTGGAGTCCAGTACGACGGCCTCGAAGTCGCGCAGATTCTGGTCGGACAATTCCAGGCGTCGCGTGCGCCCGTGGAGATCGTCGCTCATATCGGCAGCCTAGCGCCCTGAGGTGGTCATGCCTGGCCTGACGCGGTTCGCCCTGCTGATCGCGATGCTGTCCGGATCGGCGTGCGGCAGCACCTCGGCCGGGGGCGCCGTGCCGCCGTCCCCCGCCGAGCGGGAGGCGCCGGTGGTGATGTTCGTCGGCGACAGCTTCACGGTCGGGTCGGGCCCGGTGCCGCGCCGGCAGTCGTACGCCTCGCAGACCGCCCGGCTGCTGGGCGGCCGGCCGGTCATCGCCGGTGCGAGCGGCACCGGCTTCTGCAACGAGGGCCGGGCGGGCCGTACGTTCGAGCGTTCGTTCGAGGTGGAGCTGGCCGGGCGCCCGGCGCCCGCCCTGCTGGTCGTCTCGGGCGGCCACAACGACCGCCGCTGCGGCGCCACCCAGGTGCGCGAAGCGGCCGTCCGCCTGCTGGCGAGGGTGCGTACGCACTGGCCGGACACCCGCACCGTCGTCGTGGGCCCGATCTTCATGGGCAGGACCCCGAGGAAGGCGTACGCGGTGCGCGACGCGCTGGCGCAGGCCGCCGAGGCGGCGGGGGTGTCGTTCCTCGACCCCCTGGGCGAACGCTGGCCGCCGGGGGCGACCCTGCCCGACGGCGTGCATCCCACGCTCGCCGGGCACGAGAGCATCGCCGCCTGGCTGGCGGGCGAGCTGGGTGGCCTGACCCTGCGGTGACCTACCAGGGCCCGTACGGGCCGCTGCCGCCCCGGCCGCCCATGCCCTTGACGGCGGGCTTGACGTCCACGATGTAGATCGTGGCCGCGATGACCGCCACGATCGAGAACAGCCCGAGCCCGATGCCGAGGAACACGGCGCCGCCGACGCGGATGAACGCATCGAGGTAACTGAACGCCCCGGCCGCCGAGAACAGCGTGGCCAGGCCGAGGATCAGCAGCCACAGGTTCTTCTTCAGCTTGCCCGCCGAGATGAAGGCGGCGGGCTGCACCCGCAGGGCATGCACCAGCGCGTAGACCGACATGCCCAGGATGCCCACGGCGAGTGCAAGGAAGAGGAAGTTGAAGACCCCGTAGATCATCGTCATGTTGTCGTCTCCGCCCAAGGCCGTGATGAATCGGCTTCAGCCTAATAGGCAGCCCGCTCACGCGGGCACCCCTGAACGAAAAGGCCCGTCTCCCGCACGGAGACGGACCTTCGGGACAGCGTCAGACCTTGGCCTTCGTCGTGCGGGTCCGCCTGGCCGGCTGGGCGGGCCTGGCCTTCTCCGACACCTCTTCGAGCTCGAGGGCGGCGTCGGCGCTCGTCTTGCTGACGACCCGGCGACCGCGGGTGGCGAAGTCCTCGTAGACCTCGGTGGCCCTGTGGCTGAGCTGGTCGGCGTAGCCGCGGGCCTTGTCGGGGAACTCCCTGGCGAAGCCCTCGGCCTTGTCGGCGTATTCGCGGGCCTTGCCCGGCAGCTCCTTGGCCAGGTCGTAGCGGCGCGACTGGAGCTTCTGGAGCTGACCGGGCAGCTCGCGCAGCTTCTCGACGGCGAAGTCGCCGACGCCGGCGACCGCGTAGAACGGCTTGGACTCGGTGAGCTTCTTGACTTCGGTGGCGAGCGTCATGGGTTAACCTTCCTTGGTTTCGTGTGTGGCGTCGCTGTCGCCCGAGGGCGCCGCGAAGGGCTCGAGAGCGGCGAGAAACTCCTCGGGCAGCGGCTCGTCGTCCACCTCGGAGTCGCGCCGGGGATGAGCGTTCTGGGAGGTCTGCTCATCCTCGGCGGGATTCTCCTTGCGGAACGAGTCGTAGATGTCGATCAGCACTTGGCGTTGCCGCTCGCTGAGATTTGCGTCGGCCCTGATCGCGGTGATCACGTCGCTCGGCGGCTCGCGGTCCTCGATAAGGCCCGCCTGCACGTAGAGCGCCTGTGAGGAGATGCGCAGACCTTTGGCGATCTGGTTGAGGATCTCCGCGCTCGGCTTGCGCAGGCCGCGCTCGATCTGGCTCAGGTAGGGGTTGGAGACCCCGGCCGCCGCGGCGAGCTGGCGCAGCGAGATCTTCGCCTGCTGCCGCTGATCGCGGATGTATTCACCGATCGAGCCGACTTTGGGTAGTGCCATACCTCTAGTCTGCCTCGCGGTGCTTGCTTTTGCAAACACAGCGATTAACAGGAGCAAGCGTCAGAGCTGGATGACCCACAGGAACGGGGCGCTGGTGAGCAACGTCACCGACAGCGCGATGAAGCCGTAACGGACGGACGCGGCGAGCTCGGGGCCCGGCTTGATCAGGCGATCCACCCTCGCCATGACGTTGTGGACGTGCACGCCCAGCATGCCGTGGGGCGTCGGCATGGCCCCGGCGGTGCCGAACCGCAGCAGCGCCGTGGCCAGCCGGCGCGGCGAGCAGTAGCGGCGGGCCCGGTCGTCGGCGGCCATCTCGATCAGCAGCTCGACCTGGGCCTGCGCGTCGGCCACCACCTTCGACCAGGGCAGCGCCCTGCGCAGCGCGGCGAACGGCAGCAGCACCAGGTCGTGCCGCTCGCGTACGTGCGCCGCCTCGTGCGCCAGGACGGCCTCCAGCTCGCCCTCGGACAGCAGCTTGAGCGCGCCCTCGCTGACCACGACCTGCGAGCGCAGCCCGGGTACGCAGTAGGCGGCGGCGCTGGGATGGGCCAGCACCCGCACGCCCGGCACGCCGGGGTCGTCGTGGGAGATCAGCGCCAGCAGCATCCGGTGCCTGCGCCGGGCCCGCAACGCCTGCACGCCCGCGGTGAGCAGCACCGCGATCAGCACGGCCAGCGCGGTGAGCCCCGCGATCAGGGCCAGCACGTGCAGCGGGTCCCACGCCTGCCCGGGAGCCTCACCCTGCGCGAACGCGATCAGCCCGGGCAGGATGCCGACCCCGTAGGGCTGGACGGCGTAGGCGAGCATCGCGCCCGTGGTGGCCAGCCCCCAGGACACGCCGAGGGACTGCCAGAGAATGATGGCCAGCCGGGGGGCCCGCGAGGTCCACCGGGCCGTGGTGAAACGCCAGGAGCCGACCGCGCACGCTGTGGCGAGCGCTGCCAGGGCCGCTGCCGTGATCACTCTTCCTCCAGCTCCGTGAGGGCTCTGCGCAGGATCTCCGCCTCCGTGCCCGACACGGCTTGGGCGAAGCGGGTCAGGGCGGCCGAGCGGTCGCCCGTCAGGTCCAAGGCTTCCAGCATAAGCTCGGCGATGTACGTGTCACGGCTTTCCGCCGGCTGATATCTCCACGCGCGGCCGTCGCGGGTGCGCTCGAGGAAGCCCTTGCGGGTGAGGCGGTCGAGAACGGTCATGACCGTGGTGGGAGCGAGGTCGCGGTCGGCGATCAGCCTGCCGACCTCGCGGGCGGTCAGCGCGTTGCTCTCCGCCCAGAGGATGTCCATGATGCTGCGCTCAAGCTCGCCAAGACCCTTCACGTCATTCAGACTAGCTCTACAACCTGTCGAGCTGGCATTCGGGTGACACGACTTCTTCACGTCGGGGTCCACGTCACGTCCCGCAATCTTTTCATGACCGACGGCTGACCGTCTTTTTGCGGTACGCGCTCGGCGAAGGCGGGGATCCTGGCCGTCGTTTGCCGCTCCCGGTCCGGCACTGACATTGTCGGGGGCATGGAGATCACGCTGGTCCAGGGCGACATCACCGAGCAGCGGGCCGACGCCGTCGTGAACGCGGCCAACTCCTCGCTCCTGGGCGGCGGGGGCGTCGACGGCGCCATCCACCGCAGGGGCGGGCCCGAGATCCTCCAGGAGTGCCGCGGGCTCCGCGCCTCCCGGTACGGCCGGGGCCTGCCCACCGGGCGGGCCGTGGCCACGACGGCCGGCCGGTTGCCCGCCAAGTGGGTCATCCACACCGTCGGCCCCGTCCACTCGGCGTCGGAGGACCGTTCGGACCTGCTGGCCTCCTGCTATCGGGAGTCGCTGCGGGTGGCCGAGTCGCTGGGGGCCAGGTCGGTGGCCTTCCCCGCGATCTCGACCGGCATCTTCGGCTGGCCGATGGACGACGCCGCCCGCATCGCCCTCGACGCGGTGCGGCAGTCGGGCACGGCGGTCGAGGACGTCCGGTTCGTACTGTTCGACCACGACGCGTACGCCGTCTTCGAGGCCCGCCTCTGACGGGTCCCGCCGGGAGGCGTGCCCGCGGCGGCGACGGTTCCCGGCGGGCGGCACGCCTGTAGCGGTCAGCGGGGATCGACGGCCGACCAGGGGAGGGTCAGCTCGCCGAGCCGCCACCGCGCGGCACCGCCCAGCGGCGGCCGGGCCGGGACCGGCCACGACTCCGACAGCAGCCCTATCGCGGCCAGCCACCGCTGCCGCCGCCCATGAGCCCCGTACGGGGCGCTCACCGCCCAGGCGCGGTCGAAGTCGCTCAGGAACGCATGAATCCGCTCACCCGGCACGTTCCGGTGGATGAGCGTCTTGGGCAGCCGGTCGGCCAGGTCGGAAGGCCGTTCGAACGCCTCGAAACGGGCGGAGAACGTGACCGTCTCCGGCCCGCAGGGCGAGAGCCCCACCCAGACGGCCCGCCGCCCGTTCTCGGACGAGGTGCCCTCGACCAGGACGCCGCCGGGGGCCAGGCCGGCGCGGAGCACGTCCCAGTAGTGCCACGCCTCGTCCTCGTCGTACTGCCGCAGCACGTTGAACGCGCGTACCAGCGTGGGCGGGCGCGGGACGGGCAGCTCGAAGCCGCCGAGCCGGAAGCTCAGCCCCTCCCGCTCGTACGGCTCGGCCAGCGCCACCCGCGCCGGGTCGATCTCGATGCCCACGACCTCCACGCCCGGCGCCACCCGGCGCAGGCGGGTGAACAGCTCCAGCGTCGTGGTGTGCGAGGCGCCGTAGCCGAGGTCGACCACGAGCGGCCGACCGGCCGAGCGCAGCAGGCGGCCGTGCACGGCGGCGATCCAGCGGTCGCCGCGCCGCAGCCGGTTGTGGCCGGTCGTGCCCCGCGTGACCGCCCCGACCGGCCTGCCCGCCGCCCTCCCCGACCCGCTCACCCGCGCGGGGCTCCCACCGGCTCAGCCACTGACGCGGTGCACCTTGTGCTGGGCGGCCTGGGCGCGGGGGCGGATGACCAGGCGGTCGATGTTCACGTGGGAGGGCCGGGTGACGGACCAGGCGATCGCGTCGGCCACGTCGTCGGAGGTCAGCGGCCCCGGCACGCCCTCATAGACGCGGGCCGCGGCCGCCTCGTCGCCCCTGAACCTGGTGACCGCGAAGCCCTCTGTCTGCACCATGCCCGGCGCGATCTCGACGATCCGCACCGGCTGCCCGACCAGCTCCAGGCGGAGCGTCTCGGCCATCGAGCGCTGCGCGTGCTTGGCCGCGACGTAGCCGCCGCCCCCCTCGTACGCGCTCAGCCCGGCCGTCGAGGTGAGCATCACCAGCACGCCGTCTCCCGACTCGACGAGCTTGGGGAGCAGCGCCTGGGTCATGCGCAGGGAGCCGAGCACGTTCACGTCGTACATCCGCTGCCAGTCGTCCAGCCGCCCCTCGGCCACCGGCTCCATGCCGAAGGCGCCTCCGGCGTTGTTGACCAGCACGTCGCACCGCTCCAGGGACGCGGCCAGTGCGTCCACCGACTCCTGCGCGGTCACGTCGAGCGTCACCGGCCTGATCGAGGGGACCTCCGCGGCCAGCCGGTCCAGCCGGTCGTGGCGCCGGGCACCTGCCACCACCTCGAACCCCTCGGCGGCGAGCCGTCGCGCGGTCGCCTCTCCGATCCCGCTGCTCGCACCCGTCACCACTGCCGTCTTCCGCATGCCCCACATCCTGCCAGGAGGAAACAGTGGCGGTCATGCACCCCTGGTTGTCACCGTTTGACGGGAATGTCGAAAAAATCGGGATGGTTGTAAAACGTTTGGAGGTGGTGTCGAGTGAGGCGACGACGGGTCAACCGGGTCGCGATCATCAGCATGCACACGTCGCCGCTGGACCAGCCCGGAACGGGCGACGCCGGCGGCATGAACGTGTACATCGTCGAGTCGACCAAGCTACTGGCCCAGCTCGGCGTGGAGGTGGAGATCTTCACCCGGGCCACCGCCCGCGACCTGCCGCCCGTGTACGAACTCGCCCCCGGCGTGCTCGTACGACACCTCACGGCCGGCCCGTACGAGGAGATGGACCGCGCCGACCTGCCCGGCCAGCTCTGCGCGTTCCTGTCGGGGGTGCTGCGCACGGAGGCCATGTACGACCCGGGCCGCTACGACGTCATCCACTCCCACTACTGGCTGTCCGGCCAGGTCGGCTGGCTGGCCAAGGAGCGCTGGGGCGTGCCCCTCGTCCACACCATGCACACCATGGCCAGGGTCAAGAACCGGCTGCTCGCCCAGGGCGACCAGCCGGAACCCCTGGCCCGCGTGGTCGGCGAGCAGCAGGTCGTCGAGATCGCCGACCGCCTCGTCGCCAACACCGCCGACGAGGCCCGCGACCTGATCGAGCTGTACGGCGCCGCCGAGCAGCGCGTCGCCGTCGTCAACCCCGGCGTCAACCTCACCGTCTTCCAGCCCGCCTCCCAGGGCGCCGCCCGGCGCCGGCTCGGCCTCCCGCAGGACGCCCACGTCCTGCTCTTCGTCGGCCGCGTCCAGCCGCTCAAGGCCCCCGACGTGCTGCTGCGGGCCGCGTCCAGGATGCTCATCGACGACCCGTCGCTCCGCGGGCGCCTGGTGGTCGCCTGCGTGGGCGGCCCTTCGGGCAACGGCCTGGCCCAGCCCTCGCTCCTCACCGACCTGGCCGCCGCACTCGGGATCTCGGACGTCGTCCGCGTCGTGCCCCCCGCCCCCCAGGAAGAGCTGGCCGACTGGTACCGGGCTGCCTCGGTCACCGTCGTCCCCTCCCACAGCGAGTCGTTCGGGTTGGTGGCGCTGGAGTCGCAGGCGTGCGGCACGCCGGTGGTCGCCGCCGCGGTCGGAGGGCTGCGCACGGCGGTCCGCGACGGGGTGTCCGGGCTGCTCGTGGACGGCCACGATCCGGCCGACTGGGCGCGGGCGCTGCACCGCTTCGTCACCGCGCCCCGCCTGCGCGACCAGCTCTCGGCGGGCGCGCGTACGCACGCGGCGGCGTTCGGCTGGCAGGCCACGGCCGCGCGCCTGATGGACGCGTACGCCGCCGCCATCGCGAACCTGCACAAAGTCCCCGTGGCCGTGTCGAACTTCTGACCCCGTCCCGGTCCGTGGCGGCTTTTGTCGTGGTTTTCACCGCGGCCCCTGTCGTGGGCGGCCCCTATTGTGGTCGGCATGCGCGATGTCGTCGAAGCCGCGCTCAAGGCCGCGGACGTCTCCTACGACGAGCCGCGGCCGGGGGCGTTCCTCGCCAGACTGCCCGGACAGCACAAGCTCGCCACCATGGCCTGGCTGATCGTGGGCGAGCGGGTGCTGCACATCGAGGCGTTCTTCTGCCGTCAGCCCGACGAGAACCACGCCGAGTTCTACCGCTGGCTGCTCGGCAGGAACGGCTCGATGTACGGAGTGCACTTCTCCCTCGACCCGGTGGGCGACGTCTACCTGGTGGGGCGGATGCCGTTGACGGCCGTCACCGAGGAGGAGGTGGACCGGCTGCTGGGGTGCGTGCTGACGTACTCCGACGAGTGGTTCGACCGCGCGCTGGAGCTGGGGTTCGCGTCGTCGATCAGGCGGGAGTGGGAGTGGCGCGCCAAGCGCGGCGAGTCCCTCGCCAACCTCCAGGCGTTCGCCCGCTTCGCCGACCCCGACCGCTGAGCCGCGCGGAGCCGACCCCAGCCTGCCCGTACTCCCGCGAACCATAGGATTGGCCGCATGGCGACTTTGGTGCTGCTTAGACACGGTGAGAGTGACTGGAACGCGAAGGGCCTGTTCACCGGTTGGGTGGACGTGAGCCTCTCGGCCAAGGGTGAGGACGAGGCCCGCCGCGGCGGCAAGCTCCTCCAGGAGACCGGGCTACGCCCGGACGTCGTCCACACCAGCCTCCTCACCAGGGCCATCCAGACGGCCCAACTGGCGTTGGCTGAGGCGGACCTGCGCTGGCTCCCGGTGAAGCGCAGCTGGCGGCTCAACGAACGCCACTACGGCGCCCTCCAGGGCAAGAACAAGGCCCAGACGAGGGAGGAGTTCGGCGACGAGCAGTTCGTGCTGTGGCGGCGCTCCTACGACGTGCCCCCGCCCCCCATCGCGGACGACGACGAGTTCTCCCAGGCCGGCGACCCCCGTTACGCCCTGCTCCCGCCGGAGCTGATGCCTCGTACCGAGTGTCTGAAAGACGTCGTCGACCGCATGCTCCCCTACTGGTACGACGAGATCGTCCCCGACCTGGCGGCCGGTCGCACGGTGCTGGTGGCGGCCCACGGCAACTCGCTGCGCGCCCTGGTCAAGCACCTCGACGGCGTCGGCGAGCAGGAGATCGCCGGCCTCAACATCCCGACGGGCATCCCGCTCCTGTACGAGCTCGACGCCGACTACCGGCCGACCACCCCCGGCGGGCGCTACCTCGACCCCGAGGCCGCGAAGTCCGCCATCGAAGCCGTGGCCAACCAGGGCCGCTGACGCCTCCGGACATCCCCACCTGAGTGAGCCGACCGGGGGCGGCTCACCCAGGTGATCCGCTGCCCGGACCCGAACACGAATCATCCCTGCCCGGTCCGGCGGGGGCGGGCAGGGATGGACTGGAGGGAGGCAGGGCGCGGGAAGTCGGGGCGTGGAAGTCGGGGCGTTCGCCTCACGGACCTCCCACCGGCCTGTTAACTTGGGCGAGCCCCGGTGACCAGGTAGACCACGTCATGGGCGACCCGCACCGCATGATCCGCGTACCGCTCGTAATACCGTCCGACCAACGTGATGTCGATCGCCGGCTCCACCCCATGTTGCCAATCCTTGGCCAGGATGTTCCTGAACAGCTTCCGGTGCAACCGGTCCATCGCGTCGTCGTCCTGCTCGAGCTCCAGGGCGGATTCGACGTCGCGCGAGGCCACGCAGCTCCCGGCCTTGGTGACCAGGTTCTCGGCGATCTGCCCCATCTCGAGGATCGTGGAGCGCAACGCGGGCGGGATGGCGGAGTCGGGGTGCCTCAGCCGCGCCACCTTGGCCACGTGCACGGCCAGGTCGCCCATCCGCTCGAGGTCGGTGCCCATGCGCAGCGCCGTGATGACCATCCGCAGGTCCACCGCGACCGGCTGCTGCCTGGCCATGAGATCGAAGATCGACGACTCGACCTCGGCGAACGTCGCGTTCACCTCCTCGTCGCGGGAGATGACACTCTCGGCGAGCTGGAGGTCGGCGTCGAGGAGCGCCGTGGTGGCACGGGAGATGGCCGAACGGACAAGGCGGGTCATCTCAACCAGCTTGTCGGTCAGTAAATCAAGTTCCTCATGGTATGCGTCGCGCATGTTGTCACACTACGGGGCAGCCGATGAACGAACCCCTACAGCAAGATGAACTTTCCAGGAAAGGGCCGTTCATCCCCTGATGAGAGGGTCTGTCCCTGCGGAAACGCCACCTACCATCGGAGGCATGAGTGAGATGGCCATGAGCTTCGCGGCCCTGGCCGGGTTCGTGGTGGGCGCGCTGGCGGTCCTGTTCTACCGGAACCAGATCGAGGCGCCGAGCCGCACCGCGGCGAAGGATGGCGTGGAGACCGGTGCCGCGCTGCCCCAGGGCGTGGCGTCCGTGCTCGCCGTGCTGCCCTCGTCCGCCGTGGTGCTCGACGCCCACGACCGTGTCCTGCGCGCCAGCTCGGCTGCCCGCGCGTTCGGGCTGGTCAAGGGCGACCGCCTGATGGCCGCTGAGCTTCTCGCGCTGGCGCGGCAGGTACGCCGCGACGGCGAGATCCGCGAGAGCGAGATCGACGTCGCCGGGCACAAGTTCGGCCAGGAGACCACCAACTTCGCCGTCCGCGTGGCGCCACTCGGCTCGTACGGCCAGGTGCTGGTGCTCGCGGAGGACCAGACCGAGCGACGCCGGGTCGAGGCGGTGCGCCGCGACTTCGTCGCCAACGTCAGCCACGAGCTGAAAACCCCGGTCGGCGCCATGAGCCTGCTGGCCGAGACGATCCAGGACGCCGCCGACGACCCCGAGGCGGTCAGCCGCTTCGCCGGGCGCATGCAGCTCGAGGCCGCCCGGCTCAACTACCTCATACAGGACCTGATCACACTCAGCAGGATCCAGGGCGCCGAGCCCATCCCCACGCCGGGCCAGGTCTCCATCGACGAGGCCATCCACGACGCCATCGACCACTGCAACACCAGGGCATCCGCGAAGGACATCGCGCTGGTCACCGGAGGTTCGGAGGGCCTGCGCATCTGGGGCGACGACGAACTGCTCGTCACCGCCCTGCGCAACCTGATCGACAACGCCGTCGCCTACAGTCCCGAGCACACGAGGGTCGTCGTCAGCGTGCGACCCTCGGGCGACACCGTCGAGATCAGCGTCAGCGACCAGGGCATCGGCATCCCGGAGGAGGCGCTCGAACGCATCTTCGAGCGCTTCTTCCGCGTCGACGCGGCCCGTTCGCGCATCACCGGCGGCACCGGGCTCGGGCTCGCCATCGTCAAGCACGTCGCCGCCGCGCACGCCGGCGAGGTGTCAGTCTGGAGCAAGGAAGGGTCCGGCTCCACCTTCACGCTCCGCCTGCCCGCCTTCGGCGGGTCGGCGGTGGCAGTACCACCCTCGATTCCCCTGGAGGCAGCCTCGTGACCGAGCGAAGCGAAGGAACCATTGGACGCGGCACTCTCCGAGTCATGAGGCCGGCGGAGGAGAGCTCATGACCCGAGTTCTCGTCGTGGAGGACGAGGAGTCCTTCTCCGACGCCCTGTCCTACATGCTGCGCAAGGAGGGCTTCGAGGTGTCGGTCGCCGCGACCGGGCCCGAGGCGCTCGACACGTTCGACCGCAACGGCGCCGACCTGGTGCTGCTCGACCTGATGCTGCCCGGCCTGCCCGGCACGGAGGTGTGCCGCTCGCTGCGGCAGCGCTCCAAGGTCCCGGTCATCATGCTCACGGCCAAGGACAGCGAGATCGACAAGGTCGTGGGCCTCGAACTGGGCGCCGACGACTACGTCACCAAGCCGTTCTCCTCGCGCGAGCTGGTGGCCCGCATCCGCGCGGTCCTGCGCCGCCAGGGCGACGTCGTGGAGGAGCTGGAGACGGCCGTGCTGGCCGTCGGCCCGGTGCGGATGGACGTCGACCGCCACGTCGTCGCCGTCCGCGGTGAGCAGGTACAGCTCCCGCTGAAGGAGTTCGAGCTGCTGGAGGTGCTGCTGCGCAACGCGGGGCGGGTGCTGACCAGGGGCCAGCTCATCGACCGCGTCTGGGGCGCCGACTACGTGGGCGACACCAAGACGCTGGACGTGCACGTCAAGCGGCTGCGCGCCAAGATCGAGTCCGACCCGTCGAACCCGCGCTGCATCCTGACCGTGCGCGGCCTGGGCTACAAGTTCGACGCGGTCGAGGAGTGAGAAACCCCGGTACCCAAGCGGTACCGGGGTTTCCGCACGCCCTCGTTCAGGCGTGACTCGTTCAGGCGTGACTTGGTCAGTGGGCCTCTTCCGCGGGTGCGGACGGCGTCGCGGAGGGCGTGGGCGCCGGCGTGGCGCCCGGTGCCGGCGGGTACTCCGCGAACTCGCGGCTGCGCGTGACCACAGGCACGTTCATGGACACGACGCCGGCGTTGGCGAACTGGAGGTCCAGCTTGATCGTCTCGCCGCCCCTGAGGCTCTTGGAGATCGACTCCAGCATGAGCTGCGGGGTGGGCTTGCCGGTGTTGACGAGCTGGTTGCTCGGGAGCTGGATCGGGGCCGTGACCTTCACCGAGCCCAGGGTGCCGGCGGAGACGGCCTGGAGGGTGTCGGGGGCGCCCGTGTTGAGGATGTTCAGGTAGATGGGCGCCGAGCCGCGCCAGGGGAGCTGGGCTCCAGAGTCGGGGCCGAGGATGAACGCCTGAGGGATGTTGATGCCGCTCTGGTTACCGTACTTGCCCTTCTCGATCAAGGCTTGCGCTTCGTTCGGTGCGTACGGCTTGTTGGTGGTGGCGTCGAATCCAGCCCCGCAGCCCACGAGCACGGGCGCGGCCAAGAACGCGGCTGCTACGACAATCCAGCGACGGCTGGTCACGGGCGGGTTCTCCTTGGTCTTGCGCAGGTGTCGCGCGTGCGTGATGTGCAGCGCCCACCATATCCACCCCAATGCAAGGTCATATCCACACCCCCGCAGGTCATTCGCTATGTCCAGAAATGCGATTCATACAGTTGCATGCTTGTCAAGCCCCAATATGCGGCCTTGACCTGCAGTTATGAGGATTTCACTGTTCCGGGAGGCTGTGGATGCGTGGTACCCTGGAGTACAGCGGAAGGGGTACTTGTCACATGACTTTCCAGGTCGGCGACACTGTCGTCTACCCCCACCATGGGGCTGCTCGGATCGAAGCAATCACGACGCGATCCATCAAGGGTGAGGAAAAGACCTACCTGGTGCTCAAGGTCGACAAGGGCGACCTTACCGTCCAGGTGCCAGCCGAAAACGCGGAACTCGTCGGTGTGCGCGATGTTGTCGGCCAGGAAGGCCTTGAGCGGGTTTTCGATGTCCTTCGCATGCCGCACACGGAAGAGCCGACCAACTGGTCTCGTCGTTACAAGGCCAATCTGGAGAAGCTCGCCTCCGGCGATGTGAACAAGGTCGCCGAGGTGGTTCGGGACCTGTGGCGGAGAGACCGTGAGCGTGGTCTGTCCGCGGGCGAGAAGCGCATGCTCGCCAAGGCTCGTCAGATCCTGGTCAGTGAGTTGGCCCTGGCCGAGAAGACCAATGAGGACAAGGCCGAGGCCCTTCTCGACGAGGTTCTCAACTCCTGAACACGAATCTTCCACGGGTGGGCGTCGGTGTCGACGTCCACCCGTTCGCTTCTGACGACTCTGGGCGCGAGCTCAGCCTCGCGGGCCTGCGCTGGCCGGATGAGATCGGGCTCGAGGGCCACTCCGACGGCGACGCCGCCGCCCACGCCGCGTGCGACGCGTTGCTGTCCGCGGCCGGGCTGGGCGATCTGGGGCGGTTGTTCGGCACCGCCGACCCGCGCTGGAAGGGAGCCTCGGGCGCCGCGCTGCTGGAGGAGACCGCGCGCCAGGTCCGCGCCGCCGGGTTCGAGATCGGCAACGTGGCCGTCCAGGTGGTCGGCAACCGGCCCAAGCTGGCGCCGCGCAGGGAAGAGGCCGAGAAGGCCCTCAGCGCGGCCGTAGGGGCCCCTGTGAGCGTCTCCGCCACCACGACCGACGGTCTGGGCCTGACCGGCCGTGGCGAGGGCGTGGCGGCCATCGCGACCGCACTGGTGGTCAACCTTTCCTGAACGCCGGGCGTCTCATGGAGGGATACGTGAGGGTGTCCCGGCGGGCCGTCGTCCAGCCCGTCGATTTCGGAGGCGGCGGTTCGTCACTGGCGCGGTACGGGCCGCCGCCTTCTCCAGGGTAGTTTGCCCGCCCTGAGGGTACGTTTCCCCACGACATGTGAACGTCTTCGGGGGGAGCTACACATGATCGGCGCGATCATTTCCGCGATAATCATCGGCGCCGTCATCGGCGCGCTGGCCCGGCTGCTGGTGCCAGGCAGGCAGAACATGTCCGTCGGCCTGACCATCATCGTCGGCATCGTGGCCGCCCTGATCGGCACGCTGATCGCGTCGGCGGTCGGCCTGACCCACACCAGAGGGATCAACTGGCTCGAGCACCTCATCCAGCTCGTCCTGGCCATCATCGGTGTGCTCCTCGTGACGCGCCTGGGCATCGGGCGCGGCGGACGCAGCGGAAAGACCCCGACCTGACCTGACCCGCTCCTTCGCCACGTCGGCGGACGAACCCCGTAGATGGGGCAGCGACCTCCCCGTGAGAGTGCACCAGTCACCCTCCCGGGGAGGCTTCATGCCGTCACCCGTCGAACCCATCCTTGGTGTTGTCGCGATCGCCGTCCCCCCGTCGTCCCCCCGCCGTCCCTCTCGCCGTCGCGATCGGCGCCGTGATCGGCTTGATCGGACCCCTGCTGCTGCCCGGCAGGCGGCACGTGAGGGAGCCGAGCCCCAAGACTGACCTCCGCAGAAGCAGGAAGGCCCGCCCGAGCCCCAAGGCCGGCCCCCGCAGAAGCAGGAAGGCCCGCCCGAGAACCACGCCCCGGGCGGGGCCCTACGCGTCCCACCTGCTCACACGTCCCACCTGCCCGCACACCCCGCCTGCTCTGGCTCGGTTCTGCGGCGGTTGGTCTCGCGGCGCTTGACCTGGGGGAGCTTGACTTGAGGGGCGCTTGGCCTGGCGCTCGTTCGAGCTGGCGGCGGTCAGCTTTCCTGCGGTCAGTCTTCCGGGGGGCGGGGGGTGCTGCGCAGGCGGCCGGAGGGGGCCGGGGTGTCGTCGTGGATCACCGGGTGAGGGGCGGTGTCCTCCAACTCGTCGGCGTTCGTGCGCGTGTTCGTGGCCACGGCGGCGGCCGCCACGAGTTCCTCCCCGTCGGCGGCTTCAGGGCCGTGCTCAGGGTCGGGGGCGTCGTCGTCGATGACGGGGTGCGGCTGGGTGTCGGCGTCCCTGTCGCTCTCGTCGCCTGGACGGGGGTGGACCAGGACGTCGGTCGGCTTGACGCGGTCGCCCCAGCGCACGGGGCGCGTCGGAGGCTCGGGCTGTGGCTCGGGGGCGGGCTGCGGCACCCGGCCGAGTGGTGGTGGTTGGTCGAGTGATCGGTCCAGGTCGAGCCGTGGGGCGGGAGCGAGTGCCGCTTCCCGGGTGGGCTGTGGGTCGGGCTCCGGCCGGGGTGCGGGCCGAGGCTCCTGTTCAGGCTCCTGTTCGGGCGCCGGTTCGGGCTCGCGCAGCGGCTCCGGCTGCGGGTGGGAGTGCGGCTCGGGCTGCGGGTGGGGCTGCGGGTGGGGCTCCGCGCGTACGGGGTCGGTGCGTCGGGGCTCCGGTTCGCGTCCGGCTTGGGGCCCAAGCTCAGGTCGGGGGTCAAGCCCAGGTTGGGGGTCAAGCCCAGGTTGGGCATCGCGTTCAGAGTGGGGGCTGCGTTCGGACTGGGGCTCGCGTCCGGCTTCGGCGTGGGAGGCGCGTTCGGGCTGGGGGTCCGGCTCGGGGTGTTTGTCCTCCTCCTGCACCGGCCACTCGGACACGCGCCCCGAGATCGACGGCGTCTCGGGGGCGGCCGTGGGGCCGACCGGCGGCGTGGGCGCCAGGACGGGCGGCGGGACCTCCGAATGGAGCCTGGGCGGCGTCCCGGCCTGTGGCCGGGGGCGGTGGAACGGCACGATGTCCTGCTCCGCGGCTCGGTCGTCGTCCCCGGCACCGGCCGTGGAGCGGCGGGCCTGTACGTGCTTGATCAGCAGTAACCACAGCCACAGCGCCAGGGACAGCATGACCCACGGCGCCAGGGCCACGCCCACGGCCGTCTGCAGCTCGTCGAACGTGAAGCGCAGGGCCGTCGCCACGTTCGCCGCCGCTGCCGCCACGATGAGCAGGGCCAGCACGAACGCGGCCTGCAGCCGCACCAGCAGCCGGGCCGGACGCAGCAGCAGCACGCCGATCAGCCCCACCACCAGCAGCGCGTCGAAGGCCGCCGGGTAGATGAAGGCCAGGTTGGGGCTGGCCGCACCGGCGAGCGCCAGCGTACGCAGGTCGTCGAAGGAGAGCGCGCACGCGGCCCCGGTGAGGGCGGCGACGGCGAGCCCCGCCAAGGCGATGCCCAGGCGACGAAGCAGAGAGGGGGGTGTCACGTCCATGGCGGTTTCGAGCCTACAGAAGAATAGGGCCGAGACCGATCAAGGGAGGCACCTTATGGGCGAGCTGTCGGAAGATGTCCGCAAACTCCTGGACGCGCCGAATTATGCGACGGTGACGAGTCTGAACCCCGATGGCGGGCCGCAGTCGTCGGTCGTGTGGGTGCGTACGGACGGTGACGACGTGCTCTTCTCGACCGTCAAGGGGCGCAGGAAGCCGCGGAACTTCGAGCGTGACCCGCGGGCGAGCCTGCTGGTCATCGATCCCGCGAATCCGTACCGCTACGTGGAGATCCGCGGTCGGGTGACGTTGACGCCAGACCCTGAGGGCGCGCTCATCGAAGAGCTGTCGCAGAAGTACCGAGGGCTCCCATGGGAGGACAAGCCGGGCGCCGAGCGGCTCATCGTGCGTATCTCGCCTGACAAGGTGTACTTGCGGGGCTGATTTATCGACGTGCTGACGCCGCCGAGGCGTTAGCCTTGCCTTTGTGAGCCTGCACATCTACGACACCAGCACGCGCGCCATCCGTGAATTCGTTCCGGTCGAAGCCGGCCGGGCGTCGATTTACCTGTGTGGGGCAACCGTGCAGGCTCCTCCGCATATCGGACATATCCGGTCAGGTGTGAACTTCGACGTGCTCAGGCGCTGGCTGACGCGTTCTGGGTACGACGTGATGTTCTGCCGCAACGTCACGGACATCGACGACAAGATCATCAGGGTGTCGGCCGGGGAGAGCGTGCCCTGGTTCGTCGTGGCCGAGCGTAACCAGCGGGCCTTCACCTGGGCCTACGACACGCTGGGCTGCCTGCCCCCGACCGTCGAGCCGCGCGCCACGGGGCACGTGCCCGAGATGATCACGCTGATGGAGCGGCTGATCGAGCGCGGGCACGCGTACGCGTCGGGTGGCGACGTCTACTTCGCCGTGCAGTCCTACGCCGACCGCTACGGCTCGCTGTCCAACCAGAAGCTGGAGAACATGCGGGCGGCGGCCGACACCGACGACGAGTCGTGCAAGCGCGACCCGCGCGACTTCGCCCTGTGGAAGGGCGAAAAGCCGGGCGAGCCGACGTGGCCGACGCCGTGGGGTCCTGGGCGGCCCGGCTGGCACCTGGAGTGCTCGGCCATGGCGACGAAATACCTGGGCTCGACGTTCGACATCCACGGTGGCGGGATCGACCTGATCTTCCCGCACCACGAGAACGAGATCGCCCAGTCGCAGGCGGCCGGAGACGGCTTCGCGCGCTACTGGATGCACAACGGCATGCTCAAGATCGGCGCCGAGAAGATGAGCAAGTCGCTCGGAAACTCGCTGCTGATCCCCGAGATGGTGCAGAAGGTGCGGCCCGTGGAGCTGCGCTACTACCTGGCGGCGCCCCATTACCGCTCCTCTATCGACTACTCGGAGGAGGCGCTGCAGGAGGCCGCGGCGGCGTACCAGCGGATCGAGGGGTTCGTGACGCGGGCCGCCGAGGTCATCCACGACGTCGACGCCGACGCGCCGCTGCCGCAGGCGTTCTCCGACGCGCTCGACGACGACCTGGGCACGCCGCAGGCGCTGGCGGTCGTGCACGAGGTGGTGCGCGAGGGCAACGTGGCGCTGTCCCGGGGCGACAAGGAGGCCGTGGCGCGGCTCCTGGCTGAGACCCAGAACATGCTCGACGTGCTGGGCCTCGACCCGCGTTCGCCGCAGTGGCGCGGCGCGGGGTCCGACCTGTCGCCGATCGTGGACGCTCTGGTGGCGGTGGCGCTCGAGCAGCGCAAGGCGGCCAGGGAGCGTAAGGACTACGCGGCCGCCGACGCGATCAGAGACCAGCTCACGGCGGCGGGGATCACGGTGGAGGACACTCCGCACGGGGCTCGCTGGGAGCTCACCCGCCAGTAGCTGCCGGCTCTTTGTGCGCGATTTGCGGTGTGGGCCGAGGTGGCCGATCTCCCGAGTACCCTAGATGGCATGGCAGCAGGCGGTAGGGCTTCGGGCAGGCCCGCAAAGAAGAAGGGCCCGTCCAAGGGCGCCGGAGGGCAGGGCCGCCGGGCGCTCGAGGGCCGGGGCGCGACGCCGCCTGCCGAAATGCGGCATTGGTACAAAGACAAGGCCCGCACCCAGCGCATCGCCAGGGAAGAGCAGGGGGGCGAGCGGCGCGCTGCTCCCGCCAGGTCGCAGCGGCGCTCGGACGACGCCCCCGAATACATCGGCGGCCGCAACCCGGTGCTGGAGGCGCTGCAGGCGGGGGTGCCGTCCACCGCTCTTTACGTCGCCCAGCGCATCGACAACGACGACCGCGTACGCGACTCCATCAAGATCGCGGCTGAGCGCGGCATCGCCCTGCTCGAGGTCACCCGCGACAAGCTCGACCGCTTGACGGAGGGCGCCGTCCACCAGGGAGTGGCCCTCCAGATCCCGGCATACGACTACGCGCACCCCGCGGAGCTGGTGGAGCTCGCCCAAGTCGCCGCCGAGGTGCCGCTGATCGTCGCCCTCGACTCGGTCACCGACCCCCGCAACCTCGGAGCCATCGCCCGCTCCGCCACCGCCTTCGGCGCCCACGGCCTGCTCATCCCGTCCCGCCGCTCGGCCAGTGTCACGGGCGGGGCCTGGAAGACGTCCGCCGGCACGCTGGCGAACCTCCGCGTGGCCCGCGCCTCCAACCTGACGGCGGCGCTACGCGAATACCGCGATGCCGGGCTGTTCATCATCGGCCTCGACGGCAGCAGCGAAATCGACCTCGATAACGTCGAGCTGCTGTCCGAGCCGCTGGTGGTGGTCGTGGGCTCGGAGGGCAAGGGCTTGTCGCGCCTGGTGCGGGAGCAGTGCGACGTGGTGACCCGCATCCCGATGCGAGCGGCCGCCGAGTCACTCAACGCGGGGGTGGCGGCCGGGGTGGCGCTGTATGAAGTGGCTCGTCACAGGCGTCCCTAGCGTCTACACTGGTAGGCCGTGCCGACGTAGCTCAATCGGCAGAGCATCTGTCTTGTAAACAGAAGGTCAGGGGTTCGATTCCCCTCGTCGGCTCTGCAGCAAGTAGCCCCTGAACAGGCGATTCGCCGTCAGGGGCTTCTTGGTTTGTCAGGACAATGTCGAGATCTTGCTAACACCTTTGCTAACACGGTGGCTCCCGGCTTCAGCCGTTGATGGCCTTGGCGAAGACGTCGGCGGCGGACGCTGCTTGCTCGTGGATGACGTGGGCGTAGACGCGCAGGGTGATCGCCGGGTCGGCGTGGCCGAGGCGGGCCGCGACGACGTGGACGGGGACGCTGGCCAGGAGCAGCGTTGTGGCGTGGATATGGCGGAGGTCGTGTAGGCGGGCGTGGGGGAGTTGGGCTCTCGGGTTCTGGTTGTTGTGGGTCTCGATGAGCTTGGGCATCAGGGAGCTGGGCGTATCTGGGAACAAGGGCTCTCCCCAGCCGGTCGTGAAGACGTACGCGCCGCCGCCCTTCCAGGACTCGCCGAGTCGGAGACGCTCCTCGTCCTGGCGGGCGCGGTGGGCCTTGAGAACCCTGACCGTGCTGGGGTCGAGGGACACCACGCGGGAACGTCCGCTCTTCGTGGTGCCCTCGACGCGCTGGCGGTCGATGACTGCCGCGGTGCCGGTGATGTGGATCTGAGGCTTGTCCAGGTTCACGTCCGACCAGCGAAGGTTGAGCAGCTCTCCGCGACGAGCGCCGGTGTACGCGGCCAGATGGAAGAAGGCATACAGGCGGTGCTCTTGGGCCGTGGTGAGAAACGCCCGGAGCTGGGCGGGCGTCCAGATCAGGCCCGGCTCGGTGGCCTGGGTGCGTGGGAGCTTGGCCCGTTCGGCGGGGTTGTTGGGAAGCAGCTCGTCCACGAGCACGGCGTCCGTGAGGGCCTTACGGAGCACTGTGTGGACGTGCTTGACGGTGTTCGCGGCGAGTGGGCCGCCCTTCCTGCCGCCGCTTGTGAGGAGGTCGCGGTAGAACTTCGTGATCGCCGCCGGGCGTAGTGCTTGCAGGCGGACGTTCCCGATTCGAGGACCGATGTAGAGGCGGATCATGTCGCGGTAGCCCTTGAGCGTGTGCGGCTTGATTTCGACGGCGTGGCCCTCGATCCACTCGGCGAGGTAGGCGGCTACCGTGATGGTGTTCCGATCGATGTACTCGCCGCGCCGAGCCTTGACCCTGGCCTCGTCGCGAGCGGCCTTGGCGTCATCCTCAGTGGCGAAGCCGCTCACCCAGCGCGGCTTGCTCTCGCCGGTCTCAGGATCCTTGACGCGGATGACGTACGACCAGGTGGTGCCGCGCTTCATCACGCCGTCACGGAGCTTCGGGGCCTTCTTCTTGCGTGGCTGGTCGTCTGCGGCTGCCACGAGGGTCCTGGTCATGCTGCGTTCTCCTTTGAGGTCAAGCGGGTGATGTAGTCGTTGAGCGCCGTGACGGTGATGCGGCGAGAGCCGTCGATGCGGAGTGAGGCCACTGCGCCTGTGGCGAGCAACTGGTAGAGCTTGCTGCGTGAGATGGCCAGGGCTTCGGCGGCTTCGGGGACGGTGAGAAGGAGTCGGGTCAGAGATGGCCTCCCGAAGTGGTGCCGGTAATGGCTGCGGAAAGGAGCGCGTCACCGGCCGATTGGCCTTGACCGGCGTACTGCCAGTGGGCGATGACCAGGACGGTGTCCTCGTCGAAGAGCGGGAGGCGTCCCGTGGTGATCTCTTCGGTGCGCATGTGTTCTTCGCGGGCGGTGCGGAGTTCGCCCAGGGTGGTGGAGTAGTGGCGGCTCTTGGTGGAGAAGTGGCCGCGGAAGCCCAGCATGTGCGCCCAGTGGGTGAGTCTCAGGTCGGCCAGGCCAGGGCGGCTGCCCAAAGTCATGCAGGCGGCGATCAGGCGGCGGGCGTGTTCGCGGATGGGCAGAGCGTCGAGGTTGTCGAGAGGTTGGATGCGGCGGTCCAGGGTGCCGACGCATTCGGCGGCCTTGGTGGCGTACTTGGCGATGTAGGCAGCGACAGCTTGCTCGGTGAGGTCGCCGTTCATGGTGATGCGGCGGACGTCGAGCTGTGTGCCCCACTGGAAGGTGCGGCTGAGTGGCTTGACCTCTGCTGTCACGACGGCTGCTGCGTGCTGGACAGCTTGGGCCAGGGCGTCAGCGGTGGCCCAGGCTGGTGGCGGCGAGTTGGGTCCGTCGGGTCCGTCGAGGCGGATGACGGCGTGGAAGTGGACGACGCCGCGGCGCTGGTATTCGGCGACTTTGGCGAAGGCGATGCTGACGTGTTCGCGCAGGGCCTTGACGGTCAGGTCGTTGAGCTTGGCGAAGCGGCGGCGTAGGGCGAGCGTGAAGCGGCGCCAGAGTTCGGGGCTGATGGCGTTGAACAGGACCGAGCCGTCGTAGTCGTAGCAGTCGGGGCACAGTGGTTCGCCGAGGCGTGGATCGTCGGCGCTGTGTCGTTCGGTGCAGGACATGACCTGTCCGTGCGGGCAGGTCTGGGCGTTGCGGCGGGCGTGGCAGGGCAGGACCTTGCCGTTCTTCTCTCGCCGCACGTGGACGGCTCCGAAGGAGGGCGCGGTGAGCGTGACGAACAGGCACGGGTGCGAGCTGACCGTGTCGGGTACGCCCTTGCCGCCGACGAGGCCGGCGCGGACGAGCTGGTAGGTGTCGGCGCGGTAGACCTCGGCGCAGGCCGGGCAGCGGGTGACGCGGCGGGTCTTGCATGGCACGCGCAGGACGCCGTTCGGCTCCTGGGTGGTGGTGTAGCGGTGCAGGAGGTGGCCGGTGGCCTGGTCGTAGTGTTCGACTTTGCCGCGCAGGTGGATGGGCTGTCGGCAGCCGCCGGTGCGCTTGATCTGGCAGGCCCAGCGGTCGTAATCGGGTTGGTTGAGCCGGTGAATCATTCCAGCCACGGCGTGGCTGTGGGCAAGGTGGGGCAAGATGGGTTCCGTCCTATCCAGTGACTCTGGTGTGGATGGCCCCGGCCTGGCGCGGATCTTGGCGGATGTGTGGCCAGGCGGGGGCGCTACAGCGGCTATGCGCCGTGGTTGTCGATGCCGGTGCCGTCGCAGTCGGCGCAGGTCTGGTCGTCGGTGATTCCGGTGCCGTTGCAGGTGCAGCAGCGGTAGTGACCGACAGGTGTGGCGTCCATGGTCATTGGTCTTTCTGCGGGCTGTCGGGTGTGACGCAGCCGCGGTAGCTGTTGTGGGCGTCGTACCGGGCGCGAGAGTCGGCCAGGATCGCTACGGCGCGGTACTCGATCGGGCCGAAGCGGAGTGAGGTCGTGACGTGGCTGTCCTCGCCGTCGAGGTGGCTGCCGAGCAGGGTGGCCAGGCGGTCGATCTCGGCACGCATCTCGGTGTCCTGGGCGTCGGGCACGAAGTGGTGAACGACTGTGCTCCGAGGCGTCGGGATGTCGGGACGAGCTTCGAGGAAGTCGGCGAGGGCACGCAGTCCGGCGACGAACGCGGGCCGCGAGTGGGTGGTGAACATCTGGGGCGTTCCTTTCACCGAGCTTGTTCGGGCTGTAGAAGGTGGAGAAGATCGGCGGCGAGTTGGTCGGACACGCCCAGGCGGGCGCGGATGAGGTCTGCGGTGATCGGCCCGCCGTGCTTGGAGTGGTGCTCGTCGGCGACGCGGCGGGCGTAGTCCACGAGGGTCGGATCGGGTGTGGGAGCGTCGTGCTGGCGGTCGACCTCGTCAGCCGGAGCCGGCGCAGGACGTTCAGCGGGCGGGATGTTGTGGGACTCTGCGGAGACGGCTTGGGACGTCTGCGGGACGTCCTGTAGCGAGTTGGTACGGGTGGCGGTGGCGCGGCGTTCGAGCATGGACACCGCGAGGAGGAAGGCGCTGGCCGGGGTGGCGGCGGTGATCCAGCCCCAGACGGTCGGTGTGGCTTGGGCGAGGTTGGCTGCCAGGGACAAGATGATGCTTCCGGTCAGGACCAGGACGGGCCAGGAGATCAGTCCGCGTTGCGTTCGGCCGGTCTTCTTGTCGCGCTGGCGCTCGCGGGCAGCCATGACGCAGGTCAGGTCGATACAGATGGCGATGGCCCAGGACATCCAGCCGGTCTGGCCGTGCTGGTTGGCGGTGTCGCGGATGTGGGTGAACGAGCCTGCTCCTGCGATGAGGGCCAGGACGAGGACCAGGCCGGTGTTGAGCAGCCAGGCGGCGAGGCGGCGCATTTCTACCCCTCCTTTCATGAAGTCGCATCAGGCCGTCTGCTGGTCGGGCGTCTCCATGGGTTGAGCGGTCATCACGTCGGCCCAGGTCGGTGCCTGGTCGGTGTAGGCGCGGGCGGCGTGTTCGGCCGCGGCTTCGCTGACGTAGAAGGAGCGAGCCCGATACCACTGGCCGTCCTGGCTGGCGACGATGGCCACGCCGGGTGTCTCCGCTGCGATGGTGCGGGCAGAGTCGAGCGCGGCGGGGTCGAGGTCACCCAGGGTCATGGTGGCTGTCTCGGGGTCGTTGACGCGGTGGCAGATCCGTCCCGAGCATTGGGCGCGCAGGGCGGTGACGCCGGGGCCGAGGTCGGAGCCGATGCGCTGACCGGAGCAGAACAGGTAGATGCCGAAGGCTCGCCCGAGCTGCGCCACCCGAAGGAGTGCGGTGGAGGTCTTGGCGATCTCGTCCTTCTCACTCTTGTCGGCCATCAGGTACAGCTCGGCCAGCTCGTCCACCAGGACCACGACGGGGATCGGGCGCATGGTGGGTGGGAGTTGCCAGATGTTGCGGGCCGAGGTCATCCGGCACACGCCCATCCGGTCGGTCATGAGCGCTACCAGGTCGTCCAACAGTCCGCCGCACTCGGCTCGTGTGGTGGCCAGGGCGGACAACCGGGGCTCGTACGGGGTGAACTCCACGCCGCCCTTGAGGTCGAAGCCGACCAGGGCGACGGGTTGTGGTGCCAGGCCGACGATGAGCGCGTTGGCGAGGTTGGACTTGCCGGACTGGGTGGCTCCCGCGTTGATGTAGTGCGGCACGGTCTTGAAGTCGATGACCCACGGCCCGCCTGTCTCCAGCCGTCCCACGGTGACCTTGAGCAGTTCGGTGGAGGGCGGGAGCTCGTCGACCTTGACCAGCGGGTCCCGGATGGTGGCGGCCAGCCGTACCCGTCCTGGTTTGTCGGAGGAGACGCGCACGGCGTGCACGCCCCAGGAGTGCGCCAGGCGTTCGGCGACCTCGGCGTAGTCGGCCGGGATCTGCCCTTCCAAGGTGTGCAGGGTGACCCGCCAGCCGTGGCGGGTCGGCAGCGGCAACCACATGAACGGCTTGGTGTCCACGGGAATGCGCTGCCACTTGCGCCGGACCCGGACGACGCCCGTCGAGGCGACCAGGCCGGGGACGGTGGTGAACCAGAAGCGCTGCCGCTTCTTGGTGAGGTTGCAGCCGAGGGCGACCTCGCGCCAGGACGCCCGGATGCTGATGGCCATGATCGGGAAGCCGATGAGGAGCCAGAATGAGCGGTAGTGCCAGCGGCGCCAGGCCCAGAGCCCGGCCGCGACGGCGGCCAGGACTCCGAGCATCCACCAGAGCTGGTCAGACATCGGTGGCCTCCTGCGGGAGCAGGGCGGTCGCGCGGTAGGAGATGCCCCACTTCCCGGCCATCTCCCAGACGTAGCCGAGCAGGCCGACCGCTCGGACAGCGTCTCCAGTGGTGATGGGCGGCTCTCCGGTGATGCCGATCTTGACGAGTTCGATCCGGCCGAACTCGTCTTCCACCGACACGGTCACCTCGTAGACGGTGTTGCCGTTCTTGTCGGTCTTGATCTCGCCGGTGTCGCGGTTGAGCACCCGCGGGCGCGGGGCCTTCACGCAGGTGATGCTGAGCTTGCTGACGTCCACGGGGATGGGGACGGTACGCATGGCGAATACACCTCTCGTCAGCCTGTTGATCAGGCGTTTCAGGACGAGGGAGGCCGTGCCGTCAACTCGGAGGCGATAGCATCGAAGCGCCAACTAGGGTGCTTATCGCATCCGGCCTGGGCGGGTCTCCCGCTCAGGCCACTTTCATGTGTGGCCTTCTCTCCGCCTTCTGTGAGCGGACCTTCTTGATCCACCCCTGAAACGCGAAGAGCGTTCGTGCTGGGCTGCCACCCTCCGACTACGGAGAGTTCCAGCTACAACACGAACGCTACCTGATACTGAGAGTAATCGCTAGTACTTAGAGTACGTGTGCACGTACTTTTTCTACGCCCCCACTCGCTCGGCCAGTTCCCGCAGCTCAGACGAGGCCGGATCCTGCATCGACAGCAAGTCCGCGACGAGTTGCCGGACGATCCGATGGTTACGGATCTGCTCGGGAGTGACGCTCTCGGCCTCCAGCAACGCTGCCACCGCCTCATCCACCTGACGACGCTGCGCATGCGCCCGCGCGAGATCCACGGCCAGCCGCGCGCGCCGCTCTGCCGACAGCGTCGAGGCGTCCACCGCAGCGCCAACCCGTAGCGCATGGCCGGCGTCGCCCACCTCCACCGCCACGGCCACCTCATGCAAGGCCACGTTGGCTGGCCCGAACTCGGTGTTGTAGTCGTTGCGCCCCTCGCCAACCCGCGCCGCCATCTCACGCGCGCGCGACAGGTGCTCGTAGGCGACATCGGCCTGATTGAGCCGCGAAGCGGCCACGGCCCGCTGCAGAGTGAGCCCACCCCACAACGACATCGCCTCCACATTGCCCTGATCAGTGAGGAACCACAGCGCCTCAGCGGTGGTGCGCGCCGTCTCTTCCACCTGATCGAAGTGACGCGCTCCCAGGAACACGAACCCCAGCCGGAACGCGCCGGCCGCCATCAGCAACGGGCTCCCCGCCCGCTCGGCCGCACTGATAGCCCGATCGGCAGCGATCCACGCCGCCTCCGGCTCACCCAGCTTGGCCAGCGATGCCGAACACGTCTGATAGGCCACCGACAGCAACTCGAACAACTCCCGCTGCTGCTCATCCGGAGCAGACCGGGCGGCACTCTCCAAAGTGGGCACCAGCCCGCGCAACAACTCGGTCAGCTCGACGTAGCGGCTCTGGTGCGTCAGCTCCCACGCGTGATCGACCCGCGGCTTGAGCTGATCGATCGCAGGCGCCGGCGTGGCGTGCAACATGGCCTGCAGCGAATGAGCGCCGGACAGCACCAGCCGCAGCCCGGCCGTGCCGGGCGTCTCTTCATTGGTGGCGGCGACCACGGGCGCTTCGGCGGCCAGCTCCGACAGCGGCACGTCCAGCGTCTCGGCGACCTTCTCCAGCACGGACATACGGTCGACCTTGCGTACGCCCCGCTCCACCTGCGAGATCCACGCCACCGACCGATCCACCAGCCTGGCCAGCTCGGCCTGCGACAGGCCACGCCGTTTGCGCTCCTGGGCGATGCGCCGTCCGAGCGCCCGCTGATACTCCATGCTCACGACGCCGTGCCCTTTCCGGTCTGCAGTCTCAGCCAGTCGACCTCCACCGAGGCCAACAGCTCTTCGCGAGCCGCCAGGAAGCGCCTGGTGTGCTCGGTCTGCTCGTGGGCGTCGAAGGCGTCGCGGTCCCGGTACAGCTCGTAGAAGATCCGCTGGAGCGGCTGGCCGTCCACCTGGTGCGAGGCGTACACGATCGTTCCCGGCTCGTGCTTGCGGATCGCCTCGATTGTCTCACCGACGAGAGTGTCGAACGCCGCAGCGCTGTCTTCGTCCTTGCAGGTGAATCGCACCATTAGTCCGAACATGTACGCCTCCTGGATCGCTGTCACGGGCTTGGATCTCGATTGTCTTTACTCGACCAGTACTTATTGTGCGGCGCAAGTACACCAAGTCGCTTGTACTTGAAGTATAGCATCAGTACTTTAAGTATCGATAGCGATTGCAGTGCTCTGACCTGCACGAACGCGAGGAACGGCGATGTCCCCAGCGCTGAACAGCCCGAAAGAGATCCACCGGTGGTGTCGTAACTTCCCTGGCACCAAGGCCCAGATCCGTGAGGCCCGCCGATTCGTCACCAGCTACCTGGGCGACCTCCCCGAAGCCGACACAGCCGAACTCGTCGTGTCCGAACTCGCCACCAACGCCATCCGCCACACCCGCAGCGGTCGGGCTGGCGGCCGATTCGGCGTCACTCTCCATGCCGGCACCACGCTCCTGATCCTCGCCGTCGACGACGAAGGCGGCCCCTCCATCCCATACGTATGCCAGGCCGAGGACACGGATCAGAGCGGCCGCGGCCTGCACCTCGTGGACAGCCTGACAACGCGCTGGGGCGTCCACGGCGACGAAGGCGGGCGCACGGTGTGGGGGCTCATCCCTCTCGCCTCGGCCGGCCAGACCGTATGAGCGATTGCTTGTCTCCCCACCTCCCTGACCCAGAGCCGGACCACACGCGGCTGACCTGGTTCAAAGCCCGCAAGGAACCACGACGGCGAACGCTCGCCTGGACCTGCCACTGCGATGTGGTCGTTCACGAACTGTGCACCGCAGGCGGACAGGCATTCCTGCGGCGTACGGACCTTGCCACTGAAGAGGTCTACGAGACCCACCGCATGAGCACACGAGCGGGCTGCGCCATGTGGCACGCCCTGCTCTCCGGACTCGTACGGTGAGACCTCTCGCCTGATTGTCCTCGGCCTGCTGCGGAAGTGGTCTAGGTTGGCTCGCGTGTAGGCCCGGCGGAGTTACTCGGCGGAGTTATCGGTGCATGGCGGCGAGCCGGATGAGAACTTTCTCTACGGTTTCAAGGGCAGCCCGCCTGCGGCGGCCTGCCGCGCGTGCGCGGCAAGCTGGCCCGGCTGCGGCTCTCCGGCCGGTCCGGGCCAGCACCGCCCACGCGCACATAGACACCCGGTGACTCAGCTCCGCAGACTGTAGCGATCAATGACCGCCATAGTCCGCGCGGATCCGCTCAGCTTCCCGTTGCATCTCTTCTGCCTCGGCCGGGCGGCCCAGCGCCGCGAGCCAGATGCCGAGGTTGGTCAGGGAGGTGGCGAGGTCGGGGCGGTAGCGCTCGGGGAAGGCGGCGGTCAGCTCCCGGTAGGTGGTCACGGCTTCTTGGGTCGCCGGGAGGGCTTTGTCCGGGCGGCCCAGCTCTGAGAAGCAGTTGCCGAGGTTGGTCAGGGAGGCTGCGAGGTCGGGGCG
>NZ_BAAAZP010000008.1:46700-115793 GCF_039536965.1 Nonomuraea antimicrobica
GGCCCAGCTCTGAGAAGCAGTTGCCGAGGTTGGTCAGGGAGGCTGCGAGGTCGGGGCGGTAGCGCTCGGGGGAGGCGATGGCCAGTTCCCGGTAGGTGGTCACGGCTTCTTGGGTCGCCGGGAGGGCTTTGTCCGGGCGGCCCAGCGCCGCGAAGTGGATGCCGAGGTTGGTCAGGGAGCCTGCGAGGTCGGGGCGGTAGCGCTCGGGGGAGGCGATGGCCAGCTCCCGGTAGGTGGTCACGGCTTCTTCGGTCGCCGGGAGGGCCTTGTCCGGGCGGCCCAGCACCGCGAAGTGGACGCCGAGGTTGGTCAGGGAGGTGGCGAGGTCGGGGCGGTAGCGCTCGGGGGAGACGGCGGTCAGCTCCCGGCGGATGGTCACGGCTTCTTGGGTCGCCGGGAGGGCTTTGTCCGGGCGGCCCAGCTCTGAGAAGCAGTTGCCGAGGTTGGTCAGGGAGGCTGCGAGGACGGGGCGGTAGCGGTCGGGGGAGACGGCGGTCAGCTCCCGGTAGATGGTCACGGCTTCTTGGGTCACTGGGAGGGCTTTGTCCGGGCGGCCCAGCGCCGCGAAGTGGATGCCGAGGTTGGTCAGGGAGGTGGCGAGGTCGGGGCGGTAGCGCTCGGGGGAGGCGGCGGTCAGTTCCCGGCGGATGGTCACGGCTTCTTCGGTCGCCGGCAGGGCCTCGGCCGGGCGGCCCAGCTCCGCGAGGCGGTTGCCGAGGTTGGTCAGGGAGGCTGCGAGGTCGGGGCGGTAGCGCTCGGGGGAGGCGGCGGTCAGTTCCCGGCGGATGGTCACGGCTTCTTGGGTCACTGGGAGGGCTTTGTCCGGGCGGCCCAGCTCTGAGAAGCAGTTGCCGAGGTTGGTCAGGGAGGCTGCAAGATCGGGGCGGTAGCGATCGGGGGAGGCGGCGGTCAGCTCCCGGCAGATGGCGACGGCTTCTTGGATCAGCGGCAGGGCCTCGGCCGGACGCCCGAGGTCAGTGAGATGCAGGCTGAGATTGGCCAGCCAGCGTGCGCGCTCCCGGGCCTCGGCGTCGGCCGGGGTGCTGTCCAGGATGCGCCGGGCCAGGAGGGCATGTCCCTCGGCCAGCATCACCGAGGGATAGGGCAGCGCCTCATACAACGCCACCAGGGTCTCCCGGGAAGCCGGAACTGCCCCCACCTGGCCAGCCACGACCGGAAGCAACCGCTGCAACATCGCACCGGCCGCATCCAGCTCCTGCGCCGCCCGCGCCAGCAACACCAGAGCCCGCCGCGCCTGCCGCTCATTCAAATCCGCCAGACACGCCTCCAGCAACTCATCACAGCCGCTCAGCTGCCGAGTGACGTGCAGCTCGGCCAGCCGATCCGGTCGCAACCGCCCCAGCCACTCCCGCCCCTCCTCACCATCCTCAGGCGGATACAACTCCCGCAACCAATCCGCCACCTTCACCGACGGCACCCCATCAGGAACCCGCCCCACCACCTCAGCCGCCTGCGCACGATTCCGCGCCCCCAGCAACGTGCCCACCGCCACCGTCTGCTCAACAGCCGCCACACTTAGCTCGTAGGCCCCTTGCAAGAAGCCGCGCGCCCGCGCGGTCTGCACCCAGTAGCGGCGCTCATGCTCCAGTAGCTCCTCCAGCACATCCACCACCCCCACCGTGATTGGCCCGCCACCGGATCGCGCCGACCGCAACACCGCCACCAACGCCGCCGCGTGCAAATCCAATATCCGTTGACGCCCCTCGCCCAGCTCCACCTCCACCCGCTCCGGTACCGGCACCCCCAACTCCGCGGCGAAGAACGGCACCGCCGCCAGCACCAGATCCCGATCCGACCTCCCCACAGCCACCTGATCGGCCAACGCCATCCCCTCAGCCCCGGCAGCGGCCACCATCTGCCGCACCCGTGCCGACTCACCCCCCAGCTGCCGCCACCACTCCCCGGCACTGCGCGCCAGCAGCAACACCGCCACCCGCCGCCCCTCATCGGCAGCGACCTCGTTCAACAAAGCCGACAGCCCGGTCCGTGTCTCGGCGTAATCCACCACCACCAGCACCTGCCGCTGCTCCACCGCCCGCCACCGCGACAACGCATCGGCCTCGGCATCATCGCGAACCCCCAACACCCCCCAACCAGGGCCGAGCCGGTCGGCCAGTTCCTCCGCTAGCCGCGACTTGCCCACCCCGCCCGGTCCCGTCAGCAACCGCAACCGCCCCGCCTGTGGATCACGGCTCCAGGCCAGAAGCTCGTCCAGTTCCCGCTCCCGCCCCTCAAAAGGAACCACCCTGCGCGACGGATGCAGCAGCATCGCCGGACCCTGCCCATCAGGCAGCAACTCAGCCGCCGCCTCAAGCGCCTCCCGCGCCGCTGCCCTCTCCCTCCAGCGATCAAGAACGGAGGGGGCAAAAGCCGACACCATAGCGCCAACCACGGCCCCCAGCACGGTGGGCAGCGGCTTGCCATCCGTGACCGCCGCCACCGCGGCCGCCACCGCCACTGTCACCGCACCCGCCACCATCGCGCCGAACACCCGCAGCCGCCCGTTCACACCCTCTTGTGTAGAACGCGCCAAAGATCCACACGGTCCCCGTTACGCAATCGTTCAGTCCCGTCGTGACGATCGCCCACTTCGGTGCTCGCCGTACGGGCGGGGGCGATCGGCTGCCGCGGACCGGCTTCGCCGGCCCTTGCCACTGACCATGAGGGCTGAGGCCTCGGCGCTTGCTAACGGGCGTGCTAACAACACTCCTGGACGATCATGGACGCTGGTGGACACAGCCCCACCCCTGAGGTGGCCTTGAGCAGGGATGTCGCCTCGCCTGGACCGTCCTGGACGATCGTGTTCTCACTTGTAAACAGAAGGTCAGGGGTTCGATTCCCCTCGTCGGCTCGCTGCTAGAAGGCCCCTTCCGCGACTTGGAAGGGGCCTTTGATCTCCGTACGGCACCCGTGCTGCCCATCCTCGCCCAAGTCGTCGTCGGGAAGCCACGGTGGCAGAGGAACGCAGTCATGAGCATTGATCCAGACGTCGGCTTGTCCAGGAGAGGTTCAGAGCCCTCGGCGGTCCGGAACACGGAGCCCGACTCCTGCTGGTTCGGTCCGAAGCTCCCGCTTGTCGGACGAATTTCGGTGCGGTTCGCGACGTGGTTGCGCGAGGCATTCACCGTTTACGCAGCGCCGGAGGGATCTCGCGTCGTGGCTGCTCTCTTCATAAGGGCGTACCGAAGAAGCTGATATGCGCGCAAGTGGGGTGAGGGTTTCAGCCGTAACATGCATGTGAGCTGTACGTGGTAGTAGGGGTTGGGTAGTGTCCGGGGCGTGCGCCCAGATATTCGTCGGCTGACTGCCGCCGCGACGCTCGTCTCCCTGATAGCTGTGATGGGTTGCACAGCGGGCCTCAACAGGCCCACCTTGGAAGAGGCCACGAAACAGCTCATCGCGGACGGTGACAAACTCATTGCCTCTCGCGAAGTGGCCGCCTCTGGAAAACTGGCAGTGACAGAACGCGCGGAAAAGGATACGGAATCAGGTTGTATACCTGGTCAGGTGCAGCGATTCTTTCGAGCTCAGGGAGACCTCTCCGGGGCACCCGACGTGCACATGCCGTATAACTCTGCCGGTTTGATGCAGAGCGTGCTGGAGTTCGTTGGCTACGACTCAGTGGTGAATGATCGGGATCTTCGTGATGAGAATCTAGGTTTGTCCGTTGTGCGCAACTCAAAGACGGGGCTGACCTTTACGCTGACCGTTCGCAACGGCCAGACGCCTAATATCATGATCGTCGGAAAGACCGATTGCTACGCTCGCGGTGGCTGAGGTGTCGTGCTCGGTCAAGTCAACTGGGCAGCCTCCTTGCGTAGAAGAACCGCCTGGTTGCGTAGGCGGTCGGCGGTGGAGGTGCAACTCTCCTGGAGCAACTCGATCTCGCGTCGCAACTGCGCGGCCTGGATATTGAACCGACCCGCGGCAGGCCCCTTCCAGAACGTCTCAACTGCCTGAGGATTCGCCAGAGAGCCGGTGAAAACCTCCTCCAGGGCCTTGGCGTATCGAATGAGGGTTGCCGCGAGCATTTCTTTGTCGGTGGCCTGCCTGAGCAACTGACCCGGTTCGGGGATGGACGTGCTCATCCTCCCCGCCTCTCCAGCGCGTCGACCAGTGCGTTGTAGAGCCTTCCTCGGAATGCTTTGTCGATCATGTCTTGGTCCGTGTCCGTCAGCGGTTCTTGCTTGTGCCGCGCCAATGATTCGGTTACCCAGCGCACCTGCCTGTCCACGATCTTGTCGGCGACAGTCTGTGCAGTGTCGGGAGTTTTCCCGTCAAAGTAGTTCGTGATCATCTCCTTCAGGCCGTCTTTGGTGGCATCCTGGCCCTGGTCGCGGGCTGTGGCGGTGGTGGGGTGGTCGATGGGCCAGTATTTGTTGGAGAGCCAGTCGACGGGTATGAGCAGGGTGCCGGCGATCCAGTCGGCGTACTCGTCGTCGCTCCACTCCGCGTGCGCGGAACCGTCCAGGAGCAGGTTCGCGGCCCCGCTCGACAGGGCGCTGTGAGTCACGAATCCGGCGCGCATCTTTTCGTCGCTGTCGAATGGATGGAATCGACCTATGTCCATACTCGTGGTGTATTCCTGCCAGGCCTTCAGCAGCGAGTCGGCGGCTGTTTTGTCCTGCATCATGGCGCCGAAGAAGCGGGATGCCACGTCGGGGTCGAGGTTGTCCCAGGGGGGTGGTGGATACAGCGAGGTGAGTTTCGGTGATGACTCCTTTGCCTGCACGCGCGCAAGCTCGCCGAGGTACGGCGCCACATTCCTGGCCAGGACCTGGGCGACGGGTGAGCCCTTGAATTCGGGAAGGATCAAGGCGTTTTGCAGCCATTGGCCGCCGAGCCAGGGAGTGCCGTCGGCGCCTACGCCGCTGATGAGGTTGAACCAGGCCCGCTCGCGTACGTGATCAATGCCCGCACCTGGTCTCAGGGCCCTGTCCAGTACGTCGGCCAACCGCTGCTCGAAGTCGGGGAGTCTGGTTTGTCGGAATCGGCCGGGGTGCAGAAGAGAGCCGGCGGCGTCCGGGTGCTCGGCCAGTAGGGTTTGGAGCGCCTGGGGGTCGGCGTTGTAGGCGTTCACCAGTACGTCGAGGTTCCAGTTCGGGCTCGTCGGCGCGTCTGCGCTCAGCGGACGGCGCAGGACGCGGCGCGCCACCTGGTTGAGCAGCGTGCTCGACGGCTTGGACATCGCGACCAGTGCTGTCAGTACGCCGGGATCGGTCGCGTCCATGAACTTTGCGCGCCATTCCTCCCCGAGTCGTCCGGCACGCTCGGCGTTCGCGTACGCCTCGGCCAGCGGGCCCAGACTTTCCCGACCCTGCTGGAGGACTGCGGGCGGAAGACCCATGTCCATGGCCGCCGGGCCCTTGTCCTTCATCCAGTGCATGAACAGCGCGCGGAACCTGTCCGGCCCGAGTGCGGCCAGCAGGGCGGCCGCGTAGGCCGGATCGCTCAGCTTCCCCTTCGTCGCCGACACGGCGGCCGTCACGTCGCGCCAGCTCTTCACCGAGTTCTCGACGTCATGCCGCTTGAGAGCCGCGGCGATCGGCGCCGCATCGGCCTTTCCCCGCCGGGCGGCTTCCGCTTCGCTGTCGAATGTGAGGAACCCGCTCAACAGACCGTTTCCCGAGGCCGGGACCGTTTGCTGGAGCGTGTCCATCCGCCACTTGAGGTCCCGCTGTGTGTCATCGAAGAACGCCCATGACCGGTGCATGGCGGCCACTCCCAGCTGACCGGTCCATGACGCGCCCGCCTCGGCGAGCGCCGCCTCCAGCCCCGGCCGGGCCTGGGCGAGGATGTTCTTGCCGCTGGTCAGTTGGTGCATGAGTTGGCCTGCCCCGCCGGGGTCGATCCCGACGAACTCCCCCATGGACCCTCCCAGAGGGCTCGGCTACAGCGCAGGAGTTAAGCACATCATCCGATCCGGGTAAACGTCTCGCGCGCCTCTATAGGCAACAGGAATTGCGCTTGCTCGGTGACGGATGGCCATAAAGCGGCATTGCGATCAGGCGAACGTCGCACTTCGCGGTGGTTCGGGATGTCGCGCGCTTCCTGTCGCTGCCATTTCGAAGGATACGCACGGGCGCGCGAACGGGTGGCCGGGTCGGTCGATGGTCGGGTGCGGGGTCGTTCTGAGCTTCTGGCGGGAGGTCGGAGGTGAAGGGGGTGGTGAGTGTGGGGTTCGGGCAGTGGCGGCCATATCTGGCGGAACCTGACCGCGGACTGCACTCACGGTGCCTCACACGTTGGGCTGGAGGTAGTGGTGCTGCGCTGATTGCGGTGGTGTTTATGTCCGTTGACGACACTTTCGCGGGGATTGCTTAGTGTTTGTGGCGCTGATGGGTCAGGTGGCGGCGCTCCGGGTGGGTGGACATGGTGTGCGGCTTTTGCGGCGGCGCCTAGGGCCAAGCGGGGATGAATTCTTCCATCACGATTTGTGTGCCAAAAGTGGGTGGGAGTTTGGTGGGTCGGATGCCTATAGATTGACGGGGGATTAGGTGCTCTTGGGGTGGGGTGGCGCTTATTCCCGTATGTACGTTTTGGGGGGTGCGGGGGTGGGGTGCGGCGCTTTGTGGGTGGGTGTGTGAGTGTCCCGGGCAAGGGGCTTTCTGGGCCCCTGGTTGGGGTTCTGCTTCTGGGTGCCGTGGCGTCTCGGTTGGAGGTGGGCCGGGAGCTTGGCCGGGACGTCGAGTGGCGGCTGGGCCTGGGGTGATGTGGTCTGCGAGGGGTGCGTTGGCGGGGTGGATGGGGATGATGGGTGGTGGTGGTCGAGGCGGTGTCGTCCGGGCTGGCGGGTGCTCTGTTATTGATGGGATCTGTGGGCTTTGACGGGTTGTTTGGGTTTAAGGAGGTAACTGAGAATATCTGCATGGGTACGTCTGCTTCCGTCTAGGTGCCCGCTAGAAGAGTGGGTGCCGGATTCTGGCCGATTAATCCATGAACGGAAACGAGAGACCGTGAACACAAAGATTCGGCAGTCGCGGGCGCCCCGCCATGGGCGGCTCGCAGCTGTAGCGCTGGCCGGCGCGGTCGCCGGCACCATGCTCCTTCCGCTGGACCTGGGGGTGGCCTCCGCGAGCACGGGCTTCCCCGCCGTCGAGGCCGGGGGCCCGCCGTCCAAGCCGGCGCCCACCCGCCACGTCACGAAGACGAGGTACGTCCCGAGGGAGAAGCCGATCCTGCACGTTCCGCACCGCTGGCGTCCCCCGAGGCTCGACGTGATCGTCGACAACGACAACCGCTCGCACAACCGCCACCACCGCTTCCACCGGCACCACGACTGGTTCAGGCACGAGCGGCTCAGGCACGAGCCGTTCAGGCACGAGCACAGGCACGACCCGGTGAAGGAGGAGCCGGTCAAGGAAGAGCCGATGAAGGAAGAGCCGATCAGGGAAGAGCCGATCAGGAACGACGACCGCAAGTGGTGGTGGCCCGAGGAGCTCAGCTAATCTTCGTGAGGAGCGCTTGAGCGCCCTCAACGTGTGGGATGAGGGCCGACGGCCGCTGGTTTCGTACGTGTGCGAGGCCGGATCGCGGTCATACGGCTTCCGGGAGGCGTCATGCTGACGGGGTGGGCGAGGGTGATCTTCGTCCGGCCTGACGGCGAGGTGTCGAGCGGCATCCCCCATGTGAAGATCGTGCAGAAGGTCTGCGTCGAAGGTTCGTCACGATCGGGGACGGCCTCTGTAGTCCGCAGGAGGCGGTCGAAGGACGGCGCTGTTGAGCGGCAGCGTGGCCCGTCGACCGCACTCCTCCGTTTCACCCGTCGTCGAGTGAGGGAGATGGCGGCCCGTCCTGTGGTCTTTGGCGGAGTTCGTCGTCTCAGCCGGTTCTGTGTGAGGTGGCTGCCGAATTCGAAGTCTGCCGGCGTGCGTTGGCCGGTGGCTTCTCCTGGGTGCTTCGTTCGGGGCCGTCGACGGGTCCGTGTCACTGGGTCTTGTGGAGAGATGGGCGGGGCGCCGCTCTTCTCGATGGGGTTGGTCGTGCTGGTGTGACTGGTGCGGGGCGGATCTATCGGTACGTGGGGCCGGCCGAGGTGAAGGCGGCGGTTCGGCCGGAGGGCGAAGGTCGTGCCATTCGTTCGATGGCCGACTTCGAGGGGTGGGTGGTGGCGAGGTCGGCGGTGGAGCTGGCTGAGCCGTTCACGTTCGTGGTCGACCTGGAGGGTGTGCTGCGGCTGGCGCCACGCCGCAGCGAGCATGCCGCGTGTGCCGGCAGTGGGCCGGTGCTGGGTGCTGGTGAGATCGGGTTCCAGCGTGCGGACGGCGGGTGGGTGGTCGGGGAGATCAGCAACCACTCGACCGGATACTGCCCGGACACCAGCTCATGGACGGCGGTCGCTCGGGCTCTGGCCCGGGTCGGGCTGAGGTGTCCGTCCGGTTTCACCTACGAGGTGGTGTTCCGGCGCTGCCTCGCCTGCCAGGAGGTCAGCATCGTGCGAGAGGACGACTTCGTCTGCGTCTTCTGCGGGAACGACCTGCCTGCGAGATGGAACGTGGATCCGGTCGACCTGCCCGGTGACTCCCGTCAGCGGTAGCCGGTCGCGTCGGCGGGTTTGCCGGGGTCCTGGATCTCTACCAGGTAGCGAAAGGCGTCCGGTTGCGAGCCGTCCACGTCGGTGAAGCCGTACTCGCGGGCCAGTTGGCCACTCGACAACGACTGGCCTGTCCAGCGCATGACGTCCGGGTCCGTGGCCAGGGCGGTGACGGCGCGGCCGACGTAGCGGGGGCTCTCTGAGATGACGAAGTGCGGTTCGCGGGTGGTCGCGTCGCGCCAGTTCTCCTCCTTGACCTCGAAGAGGTCGAGCATCATCTCCGATCTGAGCCAGCCGGGCGTCAGCGTCACCGCCGCGCACCCGTACGGGCGCAGCTCGTGGGCCTGCGCGAAGCCGAGTCTGATCACGGCGCTCTTGGCCTGGTCGTAGAAGAAGGAGACGCGGTAGTTGTGGTCGTTGTAGTCCTTGGTGCCGTCGGTCATCTCCACCACCAGGCCGCCCGGCCGGGCGATGACGAGGGGGAGGGCGTAGTGGCTGGTGATGATGTGGGTGTCGATGGCCAGCCTGAGCAGGCGTAGCCCGGCGTCGAGGTCGTGCTCCCAGAGCGGGGTGTCCCATTTCGCCAGGAGTTCGCCGCCCCAGATGTCGTTGACGAGTACGTCCAGGTGGCCGTGGTCGCGTGCGATGCGGTCGACGAGGGACTTGACCTGATCGGGTGCCAGGTGGTCGACCTGGACGGGGATGCCCACGCCGCCGGCCTGGTTCACCAGGTCCGCGGTCTCCTCGATGGTCTCCGGCCTGTTGTACTCGGAGCGGTTCTGGCGGGTGGTGCGGCCGGTCACGTAGACCGTGGCGCCGGCCGCGCCGAGTTCGACCGCGATGCCGCGGCCGGCGCCACGGGTCGCTCCGGCCACCAACGCGACCTTGCCCTGCAAAGTGGTGCTCATGGTCCGAAGCTAGCCGTAATACCCGACAACGGCTGTCATCTTTTCGGATGATCTCCCTGCGGAGGAAGAACCGTCCCCATCGGACGGTGAACTGGCCGAAAGTACCGCTGCGAACCCTGCCTTCGGCTCATGTCAGGGCCGGAGCGGGTCACCACGATGGGGCCATGTCTCATCACCCTCATCGTGAAACGGACGCGAGCCCGCCCCGTCCCGCCGCCCGGCCTCGGATCGCCGCGCTCGACGTGCTGCGCGGGTTCGCCTTGTGCGGGATCCTGCTCGCCAACATCAAGCCGATCGCGAACGTGAACGCCGACGCGGTGCTCGCCACGGGCGGGGAGGACGGGCTGGCCTGGCTGGGGTTGTTCGTCGACCAGCGGTTCTTTCCGATCTTCTCGCTGCTGTTCGGGCTCGGGTTCTCGTTGTTGTTGGAAAAGGAGGAGGAGCGGGCGGCGCGGCCGAGGGTGGTGTTGGCGCGCCGCCTGCTGGTGCTGCTGGCCATCGGGCTCGTGCACATGTTCGTGTTCTGGCGGGGCGACATTCTGACGATCTACGCCGTCGTCGGGCTGGTGGTGCTGCTGCCGTCCACCTGGTTGCCGCGGTGGGCGGTGGCGGGGCTGGCCGGGGTGCTGCTGGCCGTGCCGCTGGTGCTGGGGAGCAACGGTGTCGTGCTGGTGCCCGGGTTGTTCCTGCTGGGGTCGGCGTTGACCCGGTACGGGGTGACCGCGCGGATGGAACGGGCGACGTGGGGGCCCGCGGTGCTGGGAACGGGGTTCGCGGCGCTGGCCGTCCCCGCGGTGTGGCTCCAGGTCAGGCTGGGCGAGGAAGCCGGCGGGGCGGTGTTCAGCACCGTGTTCGCCGTGGCGGGGCTGCTCGTCGCCGGCGCGTACGTGTGCGGGGTGCTCCTCCTGCTCAGGACGCCCCTCCGGCCGGTGCTGCAGACGGTCTTCGCGCCGCTCGGCCGGATGGCGCTGACCAACTACCTGGGCGCCACCGTGATCGTCCTGGTGATCAGCCGGATTCCGGGATGGCAGCCCGAGTCGTGGTCGTCGGTGACCGTGGTGCTGGTCGCGGCCGGGGTGCTGGGCGCGCAGCGGGTGGTGTCGGGGTGGTGGTTGCGGCGGTACCGGTTCGGGCCGATGGAGTGGCTCTGGCGGTGGGCCACCTGGTTGCGACGGCCTCCCCTCGCGCGCGGACGCGACTCTCTGGCCTCATAAGAGGCGTGGGTCGCAGCCTCCGAGCCCGCCGACGGCCGGTGATGCCGGTTCTCCTCGGTACGCGCGTCATTCCGCGTAAGTGGGGCGGGCCGGGAGGCGCCAGCCCTGGTCGTCGACACTGGGGCGGACGGTGTCTTTTATGTCTTTTCTGCCGATTCGAGTGGCGACGGTGAGCTTATCCTCTATGTCGTACGAGTTGCGTATTGTGGAGATCGACACCCCGGCCGCATCGGCGAGGGCCCGCAGCCGGTACGGCTCCGGCCGTACGAATTCGCGCGCATAAGTCGCGATAAGTCGTATTTGTCGCTGTATTTCGCTCCGCTGTGCCTTCAACTCCGCGAGCCGCGCCAGCACCGGATCCTCGGTGGGCGACGCCTCGGCGGCCATCGTCAGCTCCCCGACCGCGGCCTTACGCGCCTTCCGTGCGGCCTCCGCCCGGCCCGTGTACTCCTTGTCGCTCTCGTCGTCGTGCCTCACCGGCTCGGGGACGAGCACTCTCGCCAACTCCTCGATGATTTCCCTCATGTGGTGAATCGTGCGCAGAGGAGTGCGGAAAATGCAAAGAAGTGCGGGATCGACGGTATCGCTGGAGTGCGACGACGTGATACAGGCCGCTGTCCGCGTATAAGGAATCTCCACCCGAGAGGGACACGGCATTTTCCGCGAAGAAATCTTGTGCGATCCTCGATCGTCGTGAACCCGCGAATGCGAGCGGCCCTTCCGCAGCCCGACAGCCCGGAAAGGCCGCTCTCGCGGTGCTCTTCGAAATGCCGCGAAAGGAGACCGCTGGACATGAGATTACCCAGGCAGCGTCAGCAACCGGAAGAGCCGAGGGCCGCCTCCGACCAGGAGCCCGAACGTATCCCGCAGCGATGGGTGGTCATCCTGATCGCCGCGCTCGTGGGCGGGCTGGTGGTCGGGTCGCCGCTCGCGTCGGTGCCCGTCGGGGTCGCCACCGCCCTGGGCCTGGTCGGCCTGCTGGACAGGATCATGAGGTAGCGCCCTTCATCCCCGTACGGCGCACAGCAGACGGTTGTTTCCCCGCTGCCACAACGTCCCGATCTCCGAGAACCCGGCCTCGCGCAGCGCGCCGGCGTGCTGTGACAGGAGGCGTGACTCCGAGCCGTGGTGGTCTGCCCCGGCCGTGGTGCGTGCCGCGTCGAGCTCGGCGAAGGCCGGGTCCGCCGCGATCGCGTCCCACCAGGCCCGCCACTCTTCCGGCCGGTTCGCGCCGAATGTCCGCTCTGCCTGACGCTCGTGCACCGCGTGCTCCAGCCGCGAGAGGGTGGGTGTGGCGTCCTCGGTGTCCAGGTGGTCACCGTTCAGCAGCAGGCCGCCGGGCCGCAGAACGGTTGCCAGCTCCGCGTACATGCCCTTCAGGTCGGGCTCGGAGATCCAGTGCAGCGCGGTGGTGCTCACCGCCGCGTCGGCCGGTCGGTCGAGGCCGAGCAGGTGCGTCCACCCGCTCGTCCGCAGGTCCGCCGAGACGAACGTGAGCTGCGGGTACGCGGCCCGCCCCAGCCCGATCAGCAGCGGATCGGCGTCCACGGAGATCACCTCGGCCTGGGGCAGCCGCGCCAGCAGCCGGGCGGACAGCGAGCCGGGGCCGCAGCCCAGGTCGATCACCAGGGGGTCGGGCCGCCCCAGCGCCTCCACGGCGTCGATCAAGGCGGTGAAGCGCTCCTCCCGGTCGGGCAGGTAGCCCTCCTGCTGGCGGTCCCAGCGCGCGATCCAGTCGAGTGCGGCATCGTGGGCAAGCATGAACGTCTCTCCGTAACTGTCATTTATGATTTGGATAGTTACAACATAGGATACGAAGGTGTAACCGGTCAATTGGACTACAACAGTCACACCGATGCGGTGATCAGGGTCGCGGTGGCGCTCGTCAACGCGCTGACCCCGGGCGAACGGCGCGGGCGGGCCTTCCCCATGCCGCGAGCGCTCGGCGCCGCCGCCGTCGAGGGCCTGCGCGCCGTCTACTCGTCCCATGGTGAGATCACCGAGGCGGAGGGGGCGGAGCTGGCCGCGGTCGCCGGTCGGCTGCGTGCCGTCTTCGCCGCGGTCGCCGCCGCCGACCTCGACACCGCTGCCACGGAGGTCAACGCGCTGCTGCGGGAGACCGACGCCAGGCCCAGGCTCGAACGGCACGACGGCGAGCCCTGGCACCTGCACTTCCACGGCACCGGCGGCACCATGGCCGGCGACTGGGCGGCGAGCTGCGCGACGGGGCTGGCGATCGTGCTGGGCAGCGAATTCAACGACCGCCTCGGCGTCTGTACGGCCCCGCACTGCGACCGCGTCTACGTGGACGTCTCCCGCAACGGCACCCGCCGCTTCTGCTCCACGGCCTGCCAGAACCGGGTGAAGACGGCGGCCTTCAGGGCCAGGAGCCGACCGGAAACGGAGTCGGGGTGACGAACGGCGCCCAGGTCAGGAGGCGGATCGGCCTCCCGGCCAGGGCTCAGGTCAGGAGGCGGATCGGTGCCCCGGCGAGGAAGGCGTCGATGTCCTCGACCGCCTCACGGAAGTACGTCCCGTAGTTCTGCTCCGTCACGTAGCCCAGGTGCGGCGTGGCCAGCACGTTCGGCAGCGTACGGAACTCGTGCCCGCCGGGCAGCGGCTCCGCCTCGAACACGTCGAGCCCGGCCCCCGCGATGTTCCCCTCGCGCAGGGCCGACGCCAGCGCGTCCTGGTCGACGATGGCCGCCCGCGCCGTGTTGACGAGGTAGGCGGTGGGCTTCATCAGCGACAGCTCGCGTGTCCCGATGAGTCCCCGCGTCCGGTCGCCGAGCACGAGGTGGACGGACACGACGTCGGAGCAGGACAGCAGCGCGTCGAGATCGGGCGCCAGCCGCGCGCCGGCCGCCGCGGCACGCTCCTCGGTCAGGTTCTGGCTCCAGGCCGTCACGTCCATGTCGAACGCCCGCCCGACGGCCGCCACCCGCGCCCCGATCTTGCCGAGGCCGACCAGCCCGAGCGTACGCCCGTACAGGCCGGCGCCGACCGTGTGCTGCCACGGGCCGCCCGCGCGCATGGCGGTCGCCTCCGGCACCAGGTGGCGGGCCAGGCCGAGGATCAGGGCCCAGGTCAGCTCGACCGCCGGGGCCGGGCTGCTCGCCGTGCCGCAGACCGTGACGCCCTGCTCGCGTGCGGCGGTCAGGTCGATGGAGGCATTACGTGGGCCGGTGGTGATCAGCAGGCGCAGGTTGGGCAGCCGGGCGAACAGGTCGGCGGTGAACGGCGTGCGCTCCCGCATGACGACCACGATCTCGCAGTCGTGGATCGCCGCCACGAGGTCGTCGTGCCCGGTGAAGTGCTCGCGGTAGCTCCTGGCCCGCACCCGTGACCAGTCGGCGAGTCCGAGTGCCACGTCCTGGTAGTCGTCGAGTACGGCGCAGCGCAGCATGATCGGCAATCCTACGCCGCCCTCACGGAAACACCCCGGTCAGGCGGTCCCCCTGCTCCAGCTCCCCGGGAGGTGCCGGGGAGCTGGAGCCCGTTCATTCGGCGGCCAGTCGTTCCGCCTCTTCGTGCAGCGCCTGGATCAGGACCAGTTCCAGGTGGAGCCGGTCGAGCTCGGGCGCCGCGAGACCGTCCAGGACGCGCATGTCGGGCCTCCCTGACCGTAGGACGTCCCAGACGCCACAACGGTTCACTCGAAGCCGCGAATCGCGCTCCAGGACGGCTCAGGTCTCGCTCCTGAAACGTTCCCACGCGGACTGCCGGGTCATGCCGAGCGAGGCGCCGATGCGTTCCCAGCTCACGTCCCGGGTACGCAGGTGCGCCACCCAGTCGCGCAGGTTGTCGTCCACCTGCGCCTGTACGGCGGCGATCTTCGGGAGGTGGTCGAGTATCTGCTCTTCTGACATGCTCTCCCACATCGGCAGGCGTGGTTCGGTCGAGGCGGCGAGCCGTTCCCCTTCCAGGATTTCGTTGCACAGATTGATGCACTCGTCGCAGATGTGCACCCCTGGTCCGGCGATCACCTTGCTCACGTCCGAGCTCTTCTTGTGGCAGAACGAGCAGCGGACCTTGTCCTTCCAGTCAGGCATGGCCTGACGGTAGCTCGTCAGGCGACCCCTGACAAGCCTCGCGACCGGCCTGGTTCCATGTGCGCCCGCAGGATGTCCTGCCGCTCCTCCTCGATCTTGCGGCTGATCAGCAGGTACGCGTTCAGCACCTGGCGATACTTCTCGTCCGCCTGGTCGAGCTGGCCGCGCAGGGCGAAGGCGCGCTCGGCGTCGCCCTGCAACTCGACCTCGGCCACGAGGGCGCGAGCATCGTTCACGATCTCTTCCGCCCGTATCCGCGTACGGCGAAGCAGGACCGCACACTCGTACAGTTCCGTCAGCCGCGCCGACGAGACGATGAACTCGGCGGCATCCACGGCCGATCCGACGGCCGTCCCGCTGTGGAGCTCCGATCCCATTTCCCGCCACCTCCCGGTCAAGGTTGCCTAACTGTAGACGCGCGGGGCGCGCAGGGGGATCACTCGACGCGGACGGTGGTGCCGGAATGCACCCGGCGGACATGATTCTTCTCCCAGGTAGGAAATCAGCCTCACTGAAACGCGTTCGGTGCGGGCCGAATGGGCTATTTGGCGGCGCTGCCATGGCCTATTGGGGGAATGCCGCGTTCTCCCGTTCTTGGCAAAAGCAGCGGATGAAGACGCGCGATAGACCCGCACGGCGCCCCGCGCTCGTCACATACTGAGACGGACTGACGGCGTAACGTGACTCTGGAGTGGTGGCGATGCGGGGGACAGGCAACGATGACGACGCGGTCGACGTCAGCGTCGTCATCCCCGTGCACAACTGCCGGTCATACCTCGACCGGTGCCTCACGTCGGCGCTCGTCCAGCGGGTGAAGAAGGAGCTGGTCGTGGTCGACGACGGCTCCACCGACGGCAGCGGCGAGCTGCTCGACCTCTACGCCGCCTACCACCCCGGCAGCGTCAAGGTCGTGCACCTCGACGGCGGCAGGGGCGCGGGCCGTCCCCGCAACGTCGGCATCGAGCACGCCACCGGCCGGTACGTGTTCTTCTGCGACGCCGACGACCACCTCGGCCCCGAGGCGCTCGAACGCATGCTGGCAGTGGCCGACCGCAACGACTCCGACATCGTCCTCGGCAAGATCGTGGGGCACGGCAGGCGGGCCCCGGTGTCGATGTTCCAGCACAGCGCCGACCGGGTCGGCCTCGGTGACAGCACCGTCTACAACAGCCTGAGCTGCTTCAAGCTGTTCAGGCGAGAGCTGCTCGAACGCCACCGCATCAGGTTCGGCGAGGGCATGCTCGTGGGGGAGGACATCCTCTTCACCGTCCACGCCTACTGCCACGCCGGGCCGATCTCCGTGGTGGCCGACTACGACTGCTACCACCTCGTCGACAGGCCCGACGGCAGCAGCATCATGCAGCAGGCCGGCAGCCGCGACCCGCTGGCCTGGCTGGCCATGATCCGCGGGCCGATCGAGCTGATGGCCCGGCACGTCGAGCCCGGCCCGCTCCGCGACCACCTGCTGCGCAGGCACTTCAGGCTCGATGTGTTCGCCCAGCTCGGGACCGTGTTCCTGGAGAGCGACGACATCCGCCGCAAGGACATCGCGCGGGAGGTCGCGGCGCTGTGCGAGCGGTGGTACACCCCCGGCGTGCACGAGCGGCTCAACACCATCGATCGGCAGCGGGCGAGCGCGCTCGACGACATCGACCGCCTCGTGCGCCTGGCCCGCATCGAGAGCGCCACCATGCGGCGCAGGCTGACCGGGGTGCGCTGGGAGGGCGACCGGCTCGTGGTGACCGGCGCGGCCCGGCTCGACGGCATCACCCGGGACGACGGCCTGGCCGTGGTGCTGCGCGCGCGGCACGATCCCGCCAGGGAGCTGGTCGTGCCGGCCGAGCGCAAGGGCGGGGAGTTCACCGTACGGGTGGACGTGGCCGCGCTCGACCCCGGCGTCTGGGACCTGAGGGTGGCGGTCGAGATCGAGGGCGTGATCCGGCTCGGGCGGCTCGGGGCCGAACGCGACAGCGGCATCGCCCGCCCGCGGCCCCGGCTGGTCGGCGGCGTCGTGGTCCTGCCCTACTTCACCAGGGACAACAGCAACCTGAGCATCGACATGGGCGGTCACGTGGTGGCCGTGCCCGGCACCGCGCGGCTGGTGAGGACCCGGTGGGCGATGGGGCACCGGCTGCTCATCGACGGAGAGGTGACCGTGGTCGGCACCACCCCGGCGACCTCGGCCATCAGGCGGATCGTGTGGCGCGAGCGGCGCAGCGGCTGCGAACGCGGCGACCGGGTGGTCGCGCTGCCCGGGGGCGGCTTCGCGGCCAGGCCCGCGGTGGGCCGGCTGACGCCGGGCACCTGGGACGCCTACCTGGAGCTGGATCTGGGCGGGCCGCCCGCGCTGTTCAGGATCGAGGCCGACGCGACGGCCGTGGCGGCGCCGCGCAGGTGGTGGGGCACCGCCCTGTTCAGAACGGTCCGGCCGTACGCTACCTCGGGCAAGGGGCGGCTGAGCGCGGTCGTACGGCGGCTGACAGCCGAATCTGTGGTTAAGAGAATCTTGCGGTAATTGCCATCTATATGCAGGTGCAAGACGATGTCCTAAAGTAGGACCGTTTGTCCGTCCTTGCTGGCTGGAGGCATGCCGTGCACGTACCCGATGGCTTCTTCAACGCGGTGACTTCGATCTCGGCCGGAGTCGTGGCGGCCGCCGGAGTCGCGGTCTGCCTGCGCGGGGCGCGGCGCGAGCTCGACGACCGGACCGCGCCCATGGCCGGGCTCGTCGCGGCGTTCATCTTCGCCGTGCAGATGCTCAACTTCCCCGTCGCGGCGGGCACCAGCGGCCACCTGCTGGGAGGGGCGCTGGCCGCGATACTCGTGGGGCCGTACACAGGGGTGTTGTGCATGGCCGTGGTCCTGCTGGTGCAGGGCGTGTTCTTCGCCGACGGAGGGCTGACCGCGCTCGGCGTCAACGTCACGATCATGGGCATCGTCACCGTGCTGGTCGGCTGGGGGGTCTTCCGGTTGGTCACCAGGCTGGCCGGGGGGAAGGTCGCGGTGGCGGCGTTCCTGGCGGCGCTGATCTCGGTGCCGGCCTCCGCGCTCGCCTTCACCCTGCTGTTCTGGATCGGCGGGACCGCGCCGATCGAGGTCGGCGCGGTGGCGGCCGCGATGGGCGGCGTGCACCTGCTGATCGGCATCGGCGAGGGCCTGATCACGGCCGTGACCGTGGGCACGGTGCTGGCCGTGCGGCCCGACCTCGTGTACGGCGCCCGCGGCCTGTCCAAGCCGCTGATCCTGCGCGGCGCCGAGGGCGAGAGCACGACCGTGGGCGAGTCGCCCGCGCCGGTCGCGGCCCGCGGCGCGCTCAAGCCGTTCCTGCTCGGCGGGGTCGGCGTGACGCTGGTGCTGGCCGGGGTCGTGTCCTTCTTCGCCTCCTCCTCACCCGACGGGCTGGAGGCGGTGGCCGAGAACAAGGGCTTCATCGACCAGGCGGCCGACCACCTGTTCGGCGGCTGGGCGCTGGCCGACTACGGTGAGGTGGGCGGGATCCCGGTCGGCGTGGCGGGGGTCCTCGGCGTCGGGCTGGTGCTGCTCCTGGCCGGGGTCATCGGCTACGCCGCGCGGAGTCGTGACAAGACCAGTGGCAAGACCAGTGGCAAGACCACGGTGTGATTCGTGGGCGCCGGGCATCATCATCAGCTCTACCTGCCGGGCGGCTCGGTCGTGCACCGGCTGCCGCCGCAGTGCAAGCTGCTCGCGGTCTTCGCCTTCGCCCTGGTGGTGGTGGCCACGCCGCGCGAGCGGTTCTGGGCGTTCGCGGCCTACGCCGTGCTGCTCGGGGGCGTCGCGGTGGCGGCCAGGGTGCCGGTGACGTACGTGCTGCGGCGGATGGTCATCGAGGTGCCCTTCGTGCTGTTCGCGTTCCTCATCCCGGTGATCGGGCTGGGGGAGCGGACCACGGTGCTGGGGCTCTCGCTGAGCGTGCCGGGCCTGTGGGCCGCCTGGAACATCCTGGCCAAGGCCACGCTCGGGGTGGTCGCCTCCATCCTGCTGGCGGCCACCACGGAGCCGCGGGTGATCCTCGTCGGCGCGCAGCGGCTGCGGCTGCCGAGCCTGCTGGTGCAGATCGCCATGTTCATGCTCAGGTACCTGGACGTGATCGTGGGCGAGATGCGGCGGATGCGGGTGGCCAGGGAGTCGCGGGGGTTCGAGGCGCGGACCTTCCGGCAGGTGCCGGTGATCGCGCGCTCGGCAGGGGCGCTGTTCATCCGGTCGTACGAGCGGGGTGAGCGGGTGCACCTCGCCATGTTGAGCCGGGGGTACTCCGGCACCATGCCGATGCTGCATGATATTTCGGCTTCTGTACGCCAATGGGGCACTGCGTTGGCCCTGCCCGGCGTCGCCCTCGTGATCTGGGGACTAACGTGGTGAACTCTCTCGACGTCCAGCAGCTCGCGTACGCCTATCCGGACGGCACGCAGGCGCTGTTCGGCGTGGACCTGTCGATCGCCCGCGGCGAACGCGTGGCCCTGCTCGGCCCGAACGGCGCCGGCAAGACCACGCTCGTGATGCATCTCAACGGGATTCTCACCGCCGGGCACGGGAGTGTCACCGTGGCCGGCACCCCCGTGCGCAAGGACACGCTCAAGGAGATCAGGCAGCGCGTCGGCCTGGTCTTCCAGGACCCCGACGACCAGCTCTTCATGCCCACCGTCCGCGACGACGTGGCCTTCGGCCCGGCCAACGCGGGCCTGCGCGGCGAGGAGCTGGAGCGCGTGGTGAAGGACGCGCTGGAGCGGGTGGGCATGCTGGCGGCCGCCGACCGGCCGCCGCACCATCTGTCGTTCGGGCAGCGGCGCAGGGTGGCGGTGGCGACGGTGCTGGCGATGGCGCCGGAGATCCTGGTGCTCGACGAGCCCTCGTCCAACCTCGACCCGGCCGCGCGCAGGGAGCTGGCGGAGATCCTGCGCTCCCTGGACGTGACGGTGCTCATGGTCACCCACGACCTGCCGTACGCGCTGGAGCTGTGCGAGCGTTCGCTCATCCTCTCCGGTGGCGTGATCGCCGCGGACGGTCCCACGCGCGAGCTGCTGGCCGACGCCGACCTGCTGGCCCGGCACCGCCTGGAGCTCCCGTTCGGTTTCGCGATTCCCGCCATTTGATGGGGCATCGGCGGCGAGATGGGTAGAAACCCCGAGCATGGTTCTTGACGGGGCGTTTGGTGTGCGTTTAGACCAGCCTTGTCCTCCTGCATCCGGCTTTTCGTAGTTTGTGCATGCCCGGTATCCGGGGATGTCGAAGTACAGTGGCTCATCGAGGAGGGGCCAATGAAGCTGCGGCTTGCGCGACACGCCCTGGGTGACGCCGTGGTGGTGGCCGTCGAGGGAGAGCTTGACCTGTTCACCGCACCGTTCCTGCGCGACGAGGTGCGTGACGCCATCAAGCAGGACGGCGCCAGGCTCGTGCTCGATCTGCAGCAACTGTCGTTCATGGACTCCAGCGGGCTCTCGGTGCTGATCGAGGCCTGGCGGCTGGCCACGGGCGAGGGCGGCGGCGTGTCGCTGGCGGCGCCGCAGGCACCGGTGGCGCGCATCCTGCGCACGACCGGGCTCGACCGCCGGATCAAGGTGTACTCCGACGTCGACACCGCCGTGGGTGAGATTTAACCGCCCCCGAGTAGAACTTCATTCGGTCGGCGGGTTAGGGTCCAGCATATGGACGTGAACGGATCTGCAGCAATCATCTCCGGCGGTGCCAGCGGCCTCGGGGAGGCCACGGCCCGCGAGCTGGCCCGCGCCGGAGCCACGGTGGTCGTCGCCGACCTCAACGAGGAGCGCGGCAAGGCGGTCGCCGATGAGATCGGTGGCGTCTTCGCCAAGACCGACGTCACCGACGACGAGCAGGTGCAGGCCGCCGTGGACGCGGCCGTGGCCACCGGCAAGCCGCTGCGCGTGGTGGTCAACAGCGCCGGCATCGGCTGGGCCGAGCGCACGGTCAACCGTGAGGGCAACCCGCACAGCCCGGCCTCCTATCGCAAGGTCATCGAGGTCAACCTGATCGGCACGTTCAACCTCATGCGCCTCGCCGCCGCCGCCATCGCCAAGACGGAGCCGGCCGACGCCGACGGGCAGCGCGGCGTGGTGATCAACACGGCCTCGGTCGCGGCGCTGGAGGGGCAGACCGGGCAACTGGCGTACTCGGCCTCGAAGGGCGGCATCGTGGGCATGACCGTGCCGGCCGCGCGTGACCTCGCCGCGATCGGCGTACGCGTGAACACGATCTGCCCCGGCATCATCGACACCCCCATCTACGGTTTCTCGGCCAACGCCGAGGACTTCAAGGCCAAGCTCGTGGCGCCGGTGGTCTTCCCCAAGCGCATGGGGCGGCCCGACGAGTTCGCCCACCTGGTCAGGTCGCTGGTCGAGAACGACTACATGAACGCCGAGGTCATCCGCTTCGACGGCGGAATCCGCTTCCAGCCCAAGTGAGGTCTCGTGTCTGACGAAGTGCTCGTCGAAGAGTCCGGCAATGTTGCGATTCTCACCATCAACCGCCCCAAGTCGCGCAATGCGATCAACGGGGCGGTGGCGCGGGGCATCGCCGAGGCGCTGGACACCCTGGACGCCCGTCCCGACATTTCGGCTTTCGTGCTGACCGGCGCGGAAGGCACGTTCTCCGCGGGGATGGACCTGAAGGGCTTCCTGGCCGGCGACTTCCCGGTGGTGGAGGGGCGCGGCTTCGGCGGGCTGACCGAGCAGCCGCCGAAGAAGCCGCTGGTGGCCGCCGTGGAGGGGTACGCGCTGGCGGGCGGGTTCGAGCTGGCGCTGTCCTGCGACGTCATCGTGGCCTCCGCGGCGGCCAGGTTCGGGCTGCCCGAGCCCAAGCGCGGGCTGGTAGCCGGGGCGGGCGGGGTCATGCGGCTGCCGCGCCGCATCCCGTACCACGTGGCCATGGAGATCGCCCTGACCGGCGACCACTACCCGGCCTCCCGCCTGTACGAACTGGGCCTGGTCAACCGGATCACCGAGCCGGGCGCCGCGCTGGAGGGCGCGCTGGAGCTGGCCCGCAAGATCGCGGCCAACGCCCCGCTGGCGCTCGTCGCCACCAAGAGGGTGATCGTCGAGTCGCAGGACTGGTCGCTGGAGGAGATGTTCGACAAGCAGGGCGCGATCGTCAGCCCGGTCTTCGGCTCCAAGGACGCCATGGAGGGCGCGGCGGCCTTCGCCGAGAAGCGCGCGCCCCGGTGGAAGGGCGAGTGACCGCTCCCCTCCCGTCCCGGTCATGAGACGGGAGGGGCTCGTTCGACGCGCGCGCCGCACTTCCTGGTTACGGTAAAGAGAGAGGAGACGACGTACCGGGAGAGCGCATGAGCGACTATTCGGGTTCCAGGTTCGATTCGGCCAAGCACGGCGCCGGAGCCGTCCTGTCCGGTGCGCTCAGCGCGCTTCTCGTCATGGCGGCCATGCTCGCCGTGATGTGGTTCGTGGAAGGGGTCGACTTCTTCCTCGGCGGCTCGCTCGACCGGCAGTTCGGCATCGTGGGCTGGGAGCCCGACGGGCTGGTCGGGATCGTCTTCGCGCCCTTCCTGCATGTCGGCTTCGGGCACCTGGTGGCCAACTCCCTGCCGCTGCTGATCCTGGGTTTCCTGGCGGGGCTGCGTGACCTGCGCAAGTTCCTGTGGGCGAGTGTGCTGATCATCCTGATCGGCGGGCTGGGCACCTGGATGACCAGCCCGGAGGTGTACACGGTGGGGGCCAGCGGGCTGGTGTTCGGCTACTTCGGCTACATCCTGGCCCGTGGGCTGTTCGACCGGCGGCTGCTGGACATCGCGATCGGGATCGGCGTGGGGGTGGCGTACTGGGGGATCCTGGCCGGGCTGCTGCCGAACCAGGAGGGCATCTCCTGGCAGGGCCACCTGTTCGGGCTCATCGGCGGCGTGGTGGCCGCCTGGGTGCTGCGCCGCAAGCGCGCCCTGCCCCCGACCCGGGCCTCCTACCCCTTCTAGGCTCCACGAGGGCCTTCGGAGCGACGTTGCAGGTGGGAACGGGTGTGCTCGGCCGGTGAGGTGGACAGGAGACGGTCGATGTAGGCCAGGCCGACCGCCGAGAGCACGAACGCCAGGTGGATCAGCATCTGCCACATGATCTTGTCGTTCGGCGTCGACCCCGCCCTGATGAACGTCTGCAGCAGGTGCACCGACGAGATCCCGATGATGGCCGTGGCCAGCTTGACCTTCAGCACGTTCGCGTTGACGTGGGAGAGCCACTCCGGCTCGTCGGGGTGGTCGTTGAGGTCGATGCGTGAGACGAACGTCTCGTAGCCGCCGATGATCACCATGATCAGCAGGTTGGAGATCATCACCACGTCGATGAGCGCCAGCACCGTGAGCATGACCACGACCTCGGGGGCGGGCGCGCCGGCCGCCGGGGTCCCGTGCAGGAACACGGTGTCGATGAGGTGCCAGAGCTCCAGGACGAACTGGTAGACGTACACCGCCTGGGCCACGATGAGGCCGAGGTAGAGGGGGACCTGGAGCCAGCGGCTGGCGAACATGAGATGGCCGAGGCTCTTCGGCCGCGCGGTGCCCTGGCCGAAGGGGGATTTGTCGGGCAAGAACGTTTCCTAGTACTCGAGCCGGGGGAAGGCGAGTTGGCGAACCTGGGGGTCCCCGGAGCGCGCGATCATGAACGTGCGGTGGGAGGCCGGTCGGCCGATGCGCGTCAGAGGGCTCCTGGCCAAGCTCATGCCGGAAGCGCTGACGGCCGGCACCGACAGGTCGCCGGTGCCGGCCAGGTTCGCGCAGAGCGTCGAGGAGGACGCGCGGGCCCTCCTCGACGAACCGGCCCGCAGGACGGGCCGTGAGAAGGGCTAGAGGCGCTCGACCACGTGGTCGACGCACACCGTCAGCGCCTCGACGTCGGCCGGGTCGATGGCCGGGAACATCGCGATGCGCAACTGGTTGCGGCCCAGCTTGCGGTAGGGCTCGGTGTCGATGATGCCGTTGGCGCGCAGCACCTTGGCCACGGCCGCGGCGTCGACGTCGTCGTTGAAGTCGATCGTGCCGACCACCTGCGAGCGGAACTCGGGGGCGGCGAACGGCGTGGCGTACGCCGACTTCTCGGCCCAGGTGTAGAGCCGCGAGGCGGAGTCGGCCGTGCGGGCGGTGGTCCAGGCCAGGCCGCCGTTGCCGTTCATCCAGTCGAGCTGGTCGGCCAGCAGGAACAGGGTGGCCACCGCCGGGGTGTTGTAGGTCTGGTCTTTCGCGGAGTTGTCGATCGCGACCGGCAGGCTGAAGAACTCCGGCACGAACCGCCCGCTCGCGGCGATCTCCTCGACCCTGGCCAGGGCCCGCGGCGACATGATCGCGATCCACAGGCCGCCGTCGGAGGCGAAGCTCTTCTGCGGCGCGAAGTAGTAGACGTCGGTCTCGGCGAGGTCGACGGGCAGGCCGCCGGCGCCGGAGGTGGCGTCGACCAGCACCAGCGAGTCGTCGGAGCCCACGCGCCCGATCGGCATGGCCACGCCGGTCGAGGTCTCGTTGTGGGTCAGCGCGTAGGCGTCGACGCCGTCCTCGGTGACCGCGGCGGGGTGGGTGCCGACCTCCGACGTGATGACGCTCGGCTCGGCGAGCCACGGCGCCTTCTTGGTGACCGTGGCGAACTTCGAGGAGAACTCACCGAACGACAGGTGCTGGGACTTCTCGCGGACCAGCCCGAAGGCGGCGATGTCCCAGAACGCGGTGGTGCCGCCGTTGCCCAGCACCACCTGGTAGCCCTCCGGCAGCGAGAACAGGTCGGCCAGGCCGGAGCGCACGCGGCCGACCAGGTTCTTGACCGGCTTCTGGCGGTGCGAGGTGCCCATGAGGCTCGCGCCGGAGGCGGCGAGCGCGGCCAGTTGCTCGGTGCGAACCTTCGAGGGCCCACAGCCGAACCGGCCGTCGGTGGGCTTGATGTCAGCGGGAATCACGATGTCAGCCACGTAACGGAGCCTACCGACCGGCGTGGAATGGCTCGTACGCGGTCCGGATTCTGAGACCTGGAGATTCCCTCCCAGACCGGTTCAGATCACCCGGTCGTACGGGGAAAATCCGCCGGGCGGCGGGCCAGGACGGCGCAGGCGGGTCCGGGCAGCGAAACGGCTACCGCGGGCCGAGGAGAGGGCCGCGCGGTAGCCGTGGCAGGAGATCAGTACTTGCCGACGACCTCGTCGGCGCCCGTGAGCTCGCTGAGCGGGCGCGAGGCCGGGCCGATGTAGGTGGCGCTCGGGCGGACCAACCTGCCCGTGCGCTTCTGCTCCAGGATGTGCGCGGCCCAACCGGCCGTGCGCGCGCAGGTGAACATCGAGGTGAACATGTGGGAGGGCACCTCGGCGAAGTCGAGCACCACGGCGGCCCAGTACTCCACGTTCGTGGCCAGCACGCGGTCGGGCTTGCGCGCGTGCAGCTCCTCCAGGGCGGCCTGCTCCAGCGCCGCGGCGACCTCGTAGCGGGGTGCGTCGAGCTCCTTGGCGGTACGCCGCAGCACGCGGGCGCGGGGGTCCTCGGCGCGGTAGACGCGGTGGCCGAAGCCCATGAGACGGTTGCCCTTGTCGAGCTCGCTCTGGACGTACTTCTTGGCGTCGCCGAGCTGCTCCACACCCTCGATCATGTGCAGGACGCGGGCGGGGGCGCCGCCGTGCAGCGGACCCGACATGGCGCCGACGGCGCCGGAGAGCGCGGCGGCCACGTCGGCCCCGGTGGAGGCGATGACGCGGGCGGTGAACGTCGAGGCGTTCATGCCGTGCTCGGCCGCGGAGGTCCAGTAGGCGTCGATGGCCTTGACGTGCTTGGGATCAGGCTCACCGCGCCAGCGGATCATGAAGCGTTCGACGATGGTCTTGGCCTCGTCGACCCGGCTCTGCGGCACCATCGGCAGGCCGAGGCCCCGCGCGGACTGTGCGACGAAGGACAGGGCCATCACCGAGGCACGCGCGAGCTGGTCGCGGGCCTCCTCGTCACTGATGTCGAGCAGCGGCTTGAAGCCATAGGCCGGAGCCAGCATGGCCAGCGCACTCTGTACGTCTACGCGGATGTCACCGGAGTGGACAGGAATGGGGTAAGGCTCCGCCGGGGGCAGGCCCGGCTGGAACTTGTTGTCGACCAGCAGGCCCCAGACGTGCCCGAACGGGACACGGCCCACCAGCTCTTCGATGTCGACGCCCCGGTATCGAAGGGCGCCCCCTTCTTTGTCCGGTTCCGCGATCTCGGTCTCGAAAGCTACGACGCCTTCGAGCCCGGGTTTGAAGTCGGACATACTCGGCCGCCTCCCTTTCTTGCCATGTTTCGGCAACGCGATGCTGTGCCACTGTCGCGGCCGCTCCGGGATCGGCATGGATGCATGTCCGCCCTCCCCGAGCTCCTCCGCTATGTTGATGTCGAGATACCGGCGGGTCAATTTAACCCCCTAGCAGGTCACGGTCGGTCTCGGGACCCGCCGTTAGGACAAACCCGCTGGTGGGAGGGTTGTCTGGGATCCGCCACACGGGCGCGCAAGAATACCGTCTCGTGGATGCCACCCCGCGCCCGCCCACGTTGGCGGGGCTTCGCCGGACGTACGAGGGCGAGCCGTTGCTCGAATCAGACCTCGCGTCCGACCCGATCGCGCAGTTCACCGAATGGTTCCAGGACGCGCTCGACGCCGGCCTGCCGGAACCCAACGCCATGGTCCTGGCCACGGCCTCCGCCGGAGGGCGCCCGAGCGCCAGGACGGTCCTGCTCAAGGGCTACGACGAACGCGGATTCGTCTTCTACACCAACTACGAGTCGCGCAAGGGGCGCGACCTGGCCGAGAATCCCCGCGCGTCCCTGCTGTTCCCCTGGCACCCGCTACGCCGCCAGGTGCGCGTCGAGGGCACCGTGACGCGGCTGTCTCACGCGGAGTCGGCCGCGTACTTCGCGTCCCGTCCGTACGGGTCGCGCATCGGCGCCTGGGCCTCGCGCCAGTCGGCGGTGGTGAGGTCGAGAGAGGAGCTGGACGCCCGCTACGAGGAGCTGGCGGCGCGCTGGCCGGAGGATCCGCCGGTGCCCGACTTCTGGGGCGGTTACCGGGTGGCCCCCGTCGAGCTGGAGTTCTGGCAGGGGCAGCTCGACCGGATGCACGACCGCTTGCGCTACCGGCGTACGCGACCCGGCTGGGTCATAGAGAGACTTGCCCCTTAATGTTCCTAAAGTGGCATTCGGGGACCTGGTCAAACGTCATCTCATAGACACCCGGCCGCTGGGCGTCGTCGCGTACCGGCGGATCTGGCTCGGCCAGGCCGTGTCGCACATCGGCGTCGGCGTGACCGTCGTGGCCGTGGGACAGCAGGTCTTCGAGATCACCCAGTCGTCGCTGCACGTCGGGCTGCTCGGCCTGGCCAACCTGATCCCGCTGATCGTCTTCGGTCTGTGGGGCGGCGCCGTCGCCGACGCCGTCGACCGGCGCAAGCTGCTCATCGTGGGCTCGCTGATCGCCTGGGCGGCCACGCTGTTCATCCTCGTGCAGTCGCTGCTCGGCCTGGACAACGTCTACCTGATCTTCCTCGCGGTCGCGATCAACTCCACCGGCTTCGCCATCACCGGCCCGACCAGGGGCGCGATCATCCCCAGGATCCTGGAGCCGGAGCTGGTGCCCGCCGCCAACGCGCTCAACTCGCTGGTCTTCAGCCTCGGCGCGGTGGTGGGGCCGATGGTGGGCGCGGTCCTGCTCGGCCACGGCGGGTTCGCGGGCGCGTACGCGGTGGACGCCGTCCTGTTCGCCGGTAGCCTCTACGCGGCGCTCAGGCTGCCCTCACTGCCCCCACTGGGCGAGGTGAGCCGTCCGGGGGCGAGGGCTGTGGCGGAGGGGCTGAAATTCGTCGTCAGGAGCCCGGTGCTGCTGATGTCGTTCGTCGTGGACATCATCGCGATGGTGTTCGCCATGCCCAGGGCGCTCTTCCCCGAGATGACGGCCGAGCGCTTCGGCGGCTCGCTCGACGCGCTCGGCTGGATGACCGCGGCCATGGCCATCGGCTCCGTGGCCGGGGCGCTGTTCTCCGGCTGGGTCGGCAGGGTCAGGCGGCAGGGGGTCGCGCTGTCGGTCGTCATCGCCGTCTGGGGCCTGGCCGTGGCCGCCGCCGGGCTCTCGCACGAGCTGTGGCTCGTGGTGCTGTTCATGGCCATCGGCGGGGTGGCGGACGTCATCTCCTCGGTCTGGCGGCAGTCGATCCTCCAGCTGTACGCCCCCGACGAGATGCGCGGACGCCTGCAAGGGGCGTTCATGGTGGTCGTGGCCGGTGGGCCGCGCCTGGGCGAGCTGCGGGCCGGGGCGACCGCGACGGCGTTCGGGATGACGGGCGCCTGGGTGGGCGGCGGGCTCGCGTGCGCCGTCACCGTGCTGGTCGTCGGGCTCTCGGTGGCCGGATTCCGCAACTACCGGGCCCGGTAGGCGACCCTCGCCGCCTGGCGATCGGACAGAAAGCCCGGGTGGGCCGCTGATGAATGCGCCTTTTACCGCGCGGCTTACCGCGCTGCGTAAAAGAGAAGTGTTTGACGGCGTTGGTCGGATAGACATCCTCCCGTGCGATTCCCGCCTCTTGCCGTCCTCTGTTCAGAACGCGGACCGACGGCGGCGGGGCGAGGTCGAGCCGGGCGGGAAGGAACTCGGCCGCCCCGTTGTTGCCGACTTTTGCCATGGTCGGTCGTTCTCCCCATAGGGTTCTCTGTGATTCCCGGCGACTCCTGTGCCCGCAGCGGATGGGCTCAGTCCCCGCCACGACCGGCGTACCATTCAGTTGGGAGGAGTCTTGACCGCACACGGCCTGATCGACACCACGGAGATGTATCTCCGTACGATTTACGAGCTCGAAGAGGAGGGCATCGTCCCTCTTCGCGCCCGCATCGCGGAGCGCCTCCAGCAGAGCGGCCCCACCGTCAGCCAGACCGTCGCCCGCATGGAGCGTGACGGGCTGGTCCGCGTCGAAGGTGACCGGCACCTGTCGATGACCGAGCTCGGCCGCACGCTGGCCACCCGCGTCATGCGCAAGCACCGCCTGGCCGAATGCCTGCTCACGCAGGTGATCGGGCTGCCCTGGGAAGAGGTGCACATCGAGGCGTGCCGCTGGGAGCACGTGATGTCCGAGTCCGTCGAGTCACGCCTGGTGACGCTGCTCGACAATCCGACCGTCTGCCCCCACGGCAACCCGATCCCCGGGCTGGCCGAGCTGGGCGCCAGAGAGCCGGCCGAGAGCGCCGCCGACACGCTGACGACGATGAGCGACCTCGCGGGCACCCGTGACATACCCGTTGTCGTGCGGCGAATCAGCGAACAAGTGCAAAGTGATCCTGCTGTGATGCTTAAACTCAAGCAAGTTGGGATACAACCCGGACGCGAGGTGACGCTCGCGGCGAGCGACGACGGTGTACGGGTGACAGGTGACGGAGACGCGAAGGACACGCCCGCGGAGCTTCCGCGCGATGTCGCCGCGCACGTTTTTGTCTCCAAGCGCTGACGCGCGCGCGGCCACTTGGTTGAATCCCTCCTGGGAGGCCCTCCACTCTCCCCTGGCCAAGACTGTTGCAGGAGCGCCCGTGGTCCGCTTTGCATACACGCCACCTCGAGGAGTGGTCTCCGGATGACGCGATGGGGGGATCTGTCACAGGAAACGGCTGATCACCTTGCTGCCGGATCCGTGCTCGACCAGGCCGAGATGGCGGTGGTCGTCACCGACCGGTTCAGCAATCTGCTCTATTGGAACCCGTTCGCCGAGAGCCTCTTCGGCCGGCAGGGCAGGCCCGCCTCGCGCGACGGGTCGATCCTTTCGCTCGGGATCCTGGAGAAGGATCACCCGCAGGCGATCGAGCTGGCCAAGCACGTGCTCAAGGGCGGCGTGTGGGAGGGCACGTTCGACGTCAGGCGCGGCGACGGCACCATCGTCTACGTCCGCGCGCAGGCCGTGCCGCTGCGCCACCCGTCCGGGTCGGTGTCGGGGATCGTCGTCATGGCCCGCGAGGCGCTGCGCAGCAACGAGCGCGAGAACGACCGCTTCGGGCTGCTCGAGCGCATCGGCGAGCGGCTGGCGGGCTCGCTCTACGTCGAAGAGACGCTCAAGCGGGTCGCCGAGATGCTCGTCCCCCAGTTCGCCGACCACTGCTTCATCGAGCTGACCGAGGGCGACCGGCTCGTCCGCAGGGTCTCTCAGCACGTGCAGGGGTGGACGCCGCCGTCGGGAACATGGAAGCCGGTGGGCGCGGAGATCCGCTACCCTTCCGGCCACTACGCCGAAACCGCGTTGCGCCGCCAGGAGACGATCCTCGTCGAAGACTTCGCCGGCAACCGCTACCCGGCGCCCCACGAGGGCAGCGCGCGTCTGTGCGGTGAGGTCGGCATGACCTCCGCCATCGTGGCGCCGCTGCTGGTGCGCGGCGAGACGCTCGGCCTGATGTACCTCGGCCTGTCCAACCTCACCGACCGCCGCAGCCCTCACTACGACGCCTTCGACCGCGACTTCGTGGGCGCCATCGCCACCAGGGTCGCGCTCGCGATCGACAACGCGCTGCTGTTCGAGGAAGAGCGCCACACGGCGGAGTCGTTCCAGAAATACCTGCTGCCGCGCGCCCTGCCGCAGCTCGACGGGCTGCAGATCGCCGTGCGCTACTACCCGGCCGCCCCGCTGGCCTCCCACGGGCAGGGCATCCAGACCCAGGTCGGCGGCGACTGGTACGACGTCATCCCGCTGTCCGCCGGCCGCGTCGGCATCGTGATCGGCGACGTCGAGGGCAGGGGCGCCAAGGCCGCGGCCATCATGGGCCAGCTCCGGGCGGCGCTGCGTGCCTTCGCGCAGGACGACAAGTCCCCGGCCGACATCCTGGCCAGGCTCGACGAGTGGACCCGCATCATCGCCACCCCCGAGTACGACGACAACGGCGCCGAGATCAGCATCCCACCCATCGTGACCTGCCAATATCTGGTCTACGACGCCTGGTCCAGGCAGCTCTCCTTCGCCAACGCCGGGCACGCCCCGCCGCTGCTGCTGGTCGACGGCCAGTGTGTCGAGCTCGACATCGAGGAGGTCGGCCAGCCGCTCGGCGTGCGCGCCAAGGGCCTGCACGCCGACCTGGTCTACAAGGAGGAGACGCGGACGCTGCCGCCCGGCGCCGCGCTGCTGCTCTACACCGACGGCCTGATCGACCGCCGCCCGACCCGCGAGGGCCGGATGCCGAGCGACGACGAGACGCTCGGCGTGCTCTGCGAGGAGCTCGCCAAGGTCTCAGAAGCGGAGGTCGAGCGCATCGCCGACGCCGCCACGGTGGCGGTGCCCGGTGAGATCGACGACGACATGGCCATCCTCGTGGTCCGCTCCAGCGACGTCGACCTCGACGTCGAGGCCCGCACGTTCCCGGCCCAGCCGATCATGGTGGGCGAGGCGCGCCGCATGGCCGCGGAGGCGTTCGCGAGCTGGAACGTGCCCGAAGAGCGGGCCGAGCTGGCCTGCCTGCTGGTCTCCGAGGTCGTGACCAACGTGGTGCTGCACGCCGCCACCGCCGGGGTGCCGCGCAGGGAGCTGGTCGTGGAAGGGCCGCCGCTGCCGTTCGAGGAGTCCTGGGACATGCCGGGCTTCGAGGACGAAGTGGTCGGCGACAAGGAGTTCACGCTGCGGCTGCGCAGGGGCGAGGAGTCGGTCTGGGTCGAGGTGTTCGACCAGGACCTGCGCCTGCCCCGCATCCGCAGCGCCGGGGAGAACGACGAGGGCGGTCGCGGCCTTTACCTGGTCGACCAGCTTGCCCGGCGTTGGGGCTCGCGTCCCACCAGGGAAGGCAAAGCCGTCTGGTTCGAGATTCCCACCCGTGGCAGGTGAGTGATTCACTGGCGCCATGGAGCTGGCCTTCGAACGACGGGGCACGGGCGCGCCGCTGATCCTCATCCACGGCATCGGCCACCACTGGCAGGGGTGGCTGCCGGTGATCGACCGGCTGGCCGTGGCACGCACGGTGATCGCGATCGACCTGCCCGGCTTCGGGGCCTCTCCCGGGCTGCCCGAGGGCATCCCCTACACGGCCGAGTCGCTGGCCGACGCGGTCGAGTCGTTCTGCGCCCTGCTCGGCGTGCGCGAGCCGCACGTGGCGGGCAACTCACTGGGCGGCTACATCGCGCTGGAGCTGGCCTCGCGCGGTGTCGTACGGACGGCCACCGCACTGTCCCCCGCGGGCTTCTGGACGCGTTCTGAGTTGGTCTACTGCCAGGCGGTGTTGCGCGCCCTGCGCGCCTCGGCCCGTTCCATGTCGGTGGAGACGCTGGTCAAGACGGCGGAGAGCCGCTACCTGCGCGCGGTCTCCGCCGGGGTCCTGGTCGCCCATCCCTCCCGGCTCGACCCGGCCGCGCTGGTCGCCGCCACGCGGGCGCTGGGGGAGGCGGCCGGCTTCGACGAGACGCTGGAGTCGTTCGGCGGCCTGATGCCGCCCGCCCCGCCGAAGTCGCCCATCACGATCGCGTGGGGTGAGCACGACCGGCTGCTGCTGCGCCGCCAGGCCGTACGCGCGGCGCGCTGGTCGGGGCAGCGGGTCAAGCTCCTCAAGGGGTGCGGGCACCTGCCGATGAGCGACGACCCCGAGTTGGTCACCCGGGTCGTGCTCGGCGGTTAGACCTTGGTCTGGCCCCAGAGCAGCAACATGACGATGACGAACACGATCATCACGCCGGCGTAGCCGACCGGGCCGAGGCGGATGGCCCGGCGTACGCGGTTGAGTGCCCAGGCGACCAGCAGCGCCAGGAAGACCAGGAGGATCAGGCCGGCGTCCATGGTCTCCAGTATGCGGTCTGACCCGGCCCGCCGCGCGGTGACCGGTCAGAATCCGAATGACCGGCCGATGATCTCTTTCATGATCTCCGTGGTGCCGCCGTAGATCGTCTGTACGCGGCTGTCGAGCCACGCCTTGGCGACCGGGTACTCCATCATGTAGCCGTAGCCGCCGTGGAGCTGGAGGCAGCGGTCGACGACCCTGGTCTGCAGCTCGGTCGTCCACCACTTGGCCTTGGCGGCGTCCACGGCGGTGAGGCGGCCCGCGTTGAGCGCCAGGATGCACTTGTCGACGTAGTGGCGGGCGATCTCGGTCTCGGTGGCCAGCTCCGCCAGCACGAACCGGGTGTTCTGGAACGAGCCGATGCTCCGGCCGAACGCCTGGCGGGTCCGGCAGTACTCGATCGTCTGGGCCAGCACGGTCTCCGCCGCGGCCACCGCCGCCACGGCGATCGACAGGCGTTCCTGGGGCAGGTTGTTCATGAGCTGGACGAAGCCTTCGCCCTCGTTCGGGCCGAGGCGGTTGGCGACGGGCACGCGTACGCCGTCGAAGAACAGCTCGGCCGTGTCCTGGGCCTTCATGCCGACCTTCTCCAGGTTCCGTCCGCGCCCGAACCCCTCCATGCCCCGCTCCACCACGACCAGCGAGATGCCTCTGGCGCCCGCCTCGGGGTCGGTCTTGGCGACCACGACGACGAGATCGGCGTTGACGCCGTTCGTGATGAACGTCTTCTGCCCGCTGACGACGTAGTGGTCGCCCTCGCGGACGGCCGTCGTCCTGATCCCTTGCAGGTCGCTGCCGGCCCCGGGTTCGCTCATGGCGATGGCGGTGATCAGCTCGCCGCTCGCGAAGCCCGGCAGCCAGCGCTGCCGCTGCTCCTCGCCGGTGAGATCCACCAGGTACGGGGCCATGACGTCGTTGTGCAGCGAGAAGCCCAGCCCGGTGGCGCCGTTGGCGATGATCTCCTCGACGACGACCGCGTTGTAGCGGAAGTCCCTGATGCCCGCGCCGCAGTACTCCTCGGGCACCGAGAACCCGAACATGCCCAGTTCCCCGGCCTTCTTCCAGACCTCGCGCGGGACGATGCCGTCCTTCTCCCATTGCGGGTGGTGGGGCACGACCTCGCGGGCCATGAACTCGCGTACGGTCTCGCGGAAGAGCAGGTGTTCCGCGTCGAAGAGGTCACGCTGCATCGGTCGCCTCCAGCGGCAGAATTCTGTTCTGTTACTGCCAGGTATACCCGGTGCCGAACGCCGTGGACACGGGTTCATCACAAGTGCCGGGAGACGCGGCGTTCGACGGGTGTTGAGTGTTCTCCGACTCTAGGATCGACCTTCGTTCTGTTCGTGGGTGATCGGAGTCTCCGTGAGTCGGTGGCGCAGGGCGTTGATCGCCGCATCCGTGGGGTCCGTGGCGAGCTTAGGTTTCGTGGTGCTGCCGAACGTACCGGCGTCGGCCGCGCCCGCGGACCTGTCCATCGAGTACAAGTGCGTCGCGATCGAGAACGAAGGCAGCATCGTCCGGCACGGCCCCGTCTGGCTCACCACCAACCTCGCCTTCGCCACGGACCTCACGGTCGGTGACCCGCTCAACCTCACCTGGAAGCTGGGCTACGACACCGCGGAGCCCGGCCGCCTCCAGGCGCCCGGCTACTTCGCCACCGGTGGCCAGGTGCACGCCACCGGCTACGTCGAGCACCGCAAGGACGAGGTGAACGTCCTCATGCCCCGGGGCGTCTCCGACGCGCACGGCCCGCTGCGCCCCGACGACCCGCTCACGCCGCCCCAGACGCTGAGCGACCCCGCCCTGACCGACGAGGCGGGCGTCATCACGATCACGCCGGGGGACATCGAGCTCGACTTCACCCCGCCCGACGGCGTGGTGGTCGTCAACGACGGGGACGACGCCGACAACCCGAGCGACCTGCGGATCGTCTACAGCGACGACCAGTGGGAGTCGCGCGTCGGCCGCCCCGAGTCGGAGAACCACAAGCACAACGACCTGCACGAGGCCAGCCAGAAGGACGCCAGCGCCACCCTCACCTTCGTCGGCACCAACGTGCGCTACATGGGCCCGACCGACAAGGACTCCAGCCCGGTCGACGTCTTCATCGACGACAAGAAGGTCGCCACGGTGAATCCGTCGCGCGACGCCGATGACAACCCGGTCAACGACGACCTCGACGGCGGCAAGATCCTGTACGACTCGCCGACGCTGAAGTACGGCGAGCACACGATCAGGCTGGTCAAGGCCGCGGAAGAGGGCCTGATGTGGCTCGACTCGTTCGAGGTCTCGACCACGGCGGCCAAGACGCCGACCGGCTACCACGCCGCCAAGTGCAGCCCTGTCGGCGCGCCGACGTCGGTCGAGGTGACCGTACGGCCGAAGCCCGACCCCACCGACACCTCGACGGACGACCCCGACGACCCGGGCCAGGACGACCCCGGCGACTCCACGCCTCCCGCCGACGCCACCGTCGGCGGTGACCAGGTGATCGTGCTGCCGCAGTCGTCGACCTCGTCCTCGACCTCTTCCACGCCCAAGAGCACCGGACCGACCGCCACCAACTACTACAAGGCCCAGGTCGCCAACACACCCAGCGGCGGCGTGGAGACCGGGGTGGCCCCGGACGCGGCGGGCCATCCGTACGGGCTCATGGCCGGCGGCATGGCCGTCGTGCTCGGCAGCGCCGGCGGCGGACTGCTGCTGCGCCGCCGACAGGCCGGACACGCGGGAGGAACGCGCTGATGGCCGACCAGGAAACACCGCAGCCGGAGAACGCGCTGCCGTCCACGCCGGAGAACACGCCGATGGCCGGGCAGAAGCCGCCGACGCCAGAGAACCCGCCACCGTCCGGGCACAAGGCACCGACGCCGGAGAGCCCGCCATCGTCCGGGCAGAAGACGCCGATGCAGCGGGCGCTGCCCGGCCTGCTCATCGCCGGGTCGCTCGGCGGCGTCGGCCTGGTCATGGTGAGCCTGCTCTCGCTGGCGCCCAGGGTCGACGACGGCTCGCAGCCGCTCGTGGCGGCCCAGGACGCGCCGAGCAGGGTGGAGGTGGCGAACGCGGGCGCGTTCGTCCTCCCGCCGACGGTCGGCCCCGGCGGCAAGAACGTCCCTCTGACCCCGGCCCGCCTGGACGCGCCGCCGCCGCTGCCCGCCGTCCCGGTCGTCTCGCCGATCCCCTCGGCCAAGACCAAGACCGCCAAGGCCCACCCGACCCGCATCAAGATCCCCAAGATCAAGGTGAACGCCCCCGTCGGCTCGGTCGCGCTGGACGCCAAGGGCCGGCTCGGCACACCGCCGCTCGGCAAGCCGAACCAGACGGGCTGGTACAAGCTCTCGCCCGTGCCCGGCGAACTCGGCCCGTCGATCATCAACGGCCACGTGGCCACCCGCAACGGCCCCGCCGTCTTCGACCGCCTCAGGGAACTGGCGAAGGGCGACCAGATCTACGTCTACCGGTCGGACGGGAAGGTCACCCGCTTCACGGTGAGCGGGATCGAGCAGGCCGGCAAGACCTCGTTCCCGACCCAGCGGGTGTACGGCAACACCGACAACTCCCAGCTCAGGCTCATCACGTGCGGCGGCGTCTACAACAAGACGACGCATCACTACACAGACAACATCGTCGTGTACGCAACGTTGTCAAAGAAGAAGACATGAGGGAAAGTTGGTGCAGAATTGGCGGTTTACGGGAACTTGACGAGGACAGTTCGTAGGATCTCTACCTAACCGTGACCAACTGCTGGAATTCTGGCACGACTGTTGACACTGCTTTGAAACGGAGAAGCACCCGTGCTTACGTCCCGGGCGGGGCACCGCCTCGTGCACAAGACATCCGCGTTGGGACTGATGGGCGCGCTCGTCGCCTTCGTTTGCTCCATCTTCGCCGTGGCTACGCCCGCATCGGCAGCGGCAGCGGCGACGAAGCAGTTCAGCTACACGTGCACCGGCGGGCCGTTCACGTTCGGCAACGAGCCCATCAGCGTCGGGCTCAGCGCGCCTGACTCGGTGGCGGCGGGCGGGACGTTCGACCTGACTGTGAGCCTGCCTGCGCTGACGCTGGCGACCGCTCCCACCGCCAGCACCACCGTCCAGGCCAACTTGACGCTCACTGCGACCGGCGGCACGGCGGACGCCGGAGCGAAGACCGGCGCGACGGTGACGTCCGGCAGCACCAACGTGCCCGCCGGGAATGTCACGTACAGGATCACAGCTACCACGGGCACGACGACCAAGGTCAGTGTGGACCCAGGTACGCTGACCCTGGCCCTTGCGAGTGCCACGGGCACCACGACCTCCTGCACCACGACGTCGACCGAGGTCCTGGACGTCACGATCGGGACCGGCGGCGGCACCGGGGACGACATCGTCGCCTACGACTGCACGCTCCCCAGCGGCGGAACCGACACCAACTACCCCGCCGACGTGGACATCAAGGTCGTTCTGACGCCCCCTACCAGCGCCTCGGCCAACGCGGACGCCTCGATCACGTGGGCAGGCACCATCCAGACCACGGGTGACCCGCTGAGCGCTCCGACCGGCTTCCCCACCGGCGCCAAGCTCTTCGCCACGATCAAGGCGAGCGGTGCGGGCGCCCCGGCGACCGCGACCGGCGAGGCCACGCTCACCGGCGTCACGGCGGGCTCGGAGATCACGACGCTGCCCAGCGTCACCGTCAAGGTCAAGCCCACCACCACCGGCACCGTGACGCTGACCGCGGGCGACCTGACCTTCGGCACCTCGTCCACCTCGCCGGCGATCAGGTGCACCGCACCCACGACCGGTCTCAAGGCGTACACGTTCACGGTGACCAACGGGTCGACGAGCCCCTCTCCCACGCCCAGCGCGACCACCACCACCCCGCGTCCCACCACGACCCGCACCGCGACGGTGACCGTCACGCCGTCCTCGTCCACCAGCACCACCAGGAGTTCTGAGACTCCCAAGGCCGGGGCGGACACCGGGGCCGGGGGGATGATGGGGCCTGACGGGCGGGTGTTCATCCTGACCGGCACCGCGCTGGTGGCGGCGGCCGCCGTGGGTGGGCTGGTCATTCGACGCCGTTCCATCAAGGGCTGACGAGCTGTGTCGGGCTACTATCCGTACGGCGGCGCCCCAGCGCCCGCTCCGCCACCCGAGGACAAGGGCGGCGCCGCGCTCAGGACCGTCCTGGTCGTGGCCGCCATCGCCGGTGTGGTGACGGTCGTGGCCGGGCTGCTGATCGTGCTGAGGTCCCCCGACGAGTACGGCCTGCAGAGCAGCCGCGAGGCCCTGAACCTGCAGACGCAGCCCAAGCAGACCGCCCAGCCGGAGCAGGCGCTCTTCCAGGCTCCGGCCGACGTGCCGCCACCGCTGCCGCAGATCACCCCGGCGCCGCCCATGCTGCCCTCCACCCCGGTCAGGCTCGTGGTCAAGCGGCTCGGCATCAACGCGCCGATCAAGTCCGTGGGGCTGGCCAGGGACGGCACGATCGAGGTGCCCCCGTCCGACAACCACAACCTGGTCGGCTGGTACCGGAACATGTCCACCCCCGGTGAGGCCGGCCCCGCCGTGCTGCTCGGGCACAAGGACACCCGGACGCGCAGCGCCGTGTTCGCCCGCTTGCCCGAGCTGAAGAACGGCGACACCATCGAGGTCAAGCGCCAGGACAAGACCACCGCGGTGTTCACCGTCGGCGGCATCGAGCAGGCGAGCAAGAAGACGTTCCCGACCCAGCGGGTCTACGGGGCGCAGGAGAACGCCCAGCTTCACCTCATCACCTGCGGTGGCACCTACGATCGGTCCACCGGACACTACACCGACAACGTCATCGTCTACGCGACGATGACGAGCTCCTATCGAAGCTGAGCGCCGGAGGCGGGCATGGGCTGGATGACGAAGCGGAGACTGCGTACTGGCCCGACGGCCGTGCTTCCCGCGAAACCGGACCTCGACGAGTTGCTGCGCATCGTCCGACTGGCCGACCCCGGCGCCCGGCGCGAGGGCGACGACATCGTGGCGGCCGACGCACGCGTGTGCGCCCCCGTTGAGGCCGAGCCCGCCCTGACCGGCGGAGAGCTGGAGAAGGGATGGGCGGTGCGGGTGGCCGCCGAGGGGCCGCTGCCGGTCAACTTCTTCGATCGGTTCCTGGCCGAAGGGCTGGCGTTCCGGCTCAACGGGCTCGCGGTGTGCCGGGGTGAGGTGAGCGATCCGGCCGACGACGGTGAGGGCGGCCCCGCGGTCATCCTGCCGGTACGGCCCACGCCCGAGGAACTCGCGCCCCTGCTGGAGCAGGAGGAGGAAGGGGTGGCGTTCACGGCCGGCGAGATCCGGGCCGTGCTGGTGCCGGAGAAGGGGCAGCCCCCGGCCGTACAGGAGTTGTTGCCCTTCGCCACCGAGCTGACCGCGATCGAGTTGCGCGGCGACGAGCCCGTCAAGCTCGGCGCGCTCGCCCTGGAGCTGTCGGAGGCGCTGAACGGCATCGCCGTGGACCGGTGGCGGTTCCGGATCGACGCCGCCGAGGACCTCGTGTCGTCCGGGGCCCCGAAGGACGCTGCGGAGGCCCCGGAGGACGTGAGCACCGCGGACGACGCTGAGGACGACGTGGAGGACGTCGCTGAGGACGTCGCAGAGGACGGCGAAAGCGACGGCCAGAACGACGGTGAAAGCGACGGCGAGAAGGGGTCGAAGGGTCGCGAGGACGCCTGATCGCCCTGCCGCGAGCAGCGCCAGAACGTCGTTCTGTTGTACGCTGAACCTAGTAACCGAATAATGCTCGGTTTCCAGGAGGCACCGTGGCAGAGGCGTACATCGTCGGGGCGGTTCGCACCCCCGTCGGCAAGAAGAAGGGCGGCCTGTCCACCGTCCACCCCACTGACCTGGCCGCCCACACGCTGAAGGCGCTGATCGACCGCACCGGCGTCGACCCCGCCGCGGTCGAGGACGTCATCATGGGATGCGTCATGCAGTTCGGCCCCCAGAGCATGGACATCGCGAGAAACGCCTGGTTGTCCGCCGGGCTGCCCGAGACCACCGCCGGTGTCACGATCGACCGGCAGTGCGGCTCCTCGCAGCAGTCGATCCACTTCGCCGCCCAGGGCGTCATGTCCGGCACCCAGGACCTGGTCGTGGCGGCCGGGGTCGAGTCGATGAGCGTCGTGCCCATGGGCTCCTCGATCACGGCCGCGCTGGAGAAGGGCATGCCGTTCCCGTTCGGCGACAAATGGGTCGAGCGGTACGGCAACCAGGAGATCTCGCAGTTCCGCGGCGCTGAGCTGATGTGCGAGAAGTGGGGCTACACGAGAGACGTGCTGGAGCAGTACGCCTTCGAGTCCCACCAGCGCGCCGCCAAGGCCATCGCCAACGGCCACTTCAAGGACCAGATCGCGCCGCTCAACGGCGTCGAGGACGACGAGGGCCCCAGGGCCGACACCACGCTGGAGAAGATGGCCGGGCTGAAGACGCTGAAGGAGGGCGGGCAGATCACCGCGGCCACCGCCTCGCAGATCTCCGACGGCTCCGGCGCCGTGCTCATCGCCTCCGAGCAGGCCGTACGCGACCACGGGCTGACCCCGCGGGCCCGCATCCACCAGCTCGCGCTCCTGGGCGACGACCCGGTCTACATGCTGACCGCGCCGATCCCGGCCACGCAGCGGGCGCTGGGCAAGGCCGGCATGTCGATCGACGACATCGACGTGGTCGAGATCAACGAGGCGTTCGCCCCGGTGCCGCTGGCCTGGACGCACGAACTGGGCGCCGACCCGGCCCGGGTCAACCCCAACGGCGGCGCCATCGCGCTCGGCCACCCGCTCGGCGGGACCGGCGCGATCCTGATGACCAAGCTCCTGCACGAGCTGGAGCGCACCGGCGGCCGGTACGGGCTGCAGACGATGTGCGAGGGCGGCGGCCAGGCCAACGTCACCATCATCGAACGACTGTGAAAGGTGGAGCGCCGCCTCCAGGCGTATGGGGGAGGCGGCGCTCCGCTAACTACCATCCCGGTAGTTGCTCATCGGCCCTTCGGCGGGATGCGCCGGGGCGGCGCGATCGGCCGCTGCGGCATCTTGGGCATCGGCCGCACCACGGGCAGATGGGGCTGGCTCTTCTTGGACGATCGAACGCGCATAAGGGAAGCTCCTCTACGTAACTCACGACGCGGCGCAATAGGGCCGGTCGACAAGCTCAGGCTGCCGCGTCTCATGGATGGACAGTGCTGAGTGGCGGGCGCGAAGCCCCGCGAATTACAGGTAAAGGCGCATGTCCTTGAGGTTAGGGGGACGGCTGGAGCGCGCGCAACCGAATTAACGGCGCGCGAGGTCGACGGCGATCGCGCTGTCGGGAGCACGGAGCTTGCGCAGGGCCAGGATTCTGACGGCCGTCACCCCCGAACCGGCCAGGGCCGCGACGAGCACCGTGATCGACAGGGGGGCGGGGAAGGTGGTGAGCTGGGCCCAGGTGACCGCCCGCCCGTTCACCAGCACCGACACGAGGTCCGGATACGCCGCCAGCACCGCGGCCGGGACGAGCGCGGGGACCAGTCGCGGCCCGATCCGCCACCACGGCGAGCCCGACCGCCTGGCGGCCCAGCGCCGCGCCCGCACCGCGCCGAGGACGCCCAGACCGCCCGCGAGCAGCGCGATCGCGCCCAGCGCCGCCTCGATGAGCTGCCGGTCGTTCCCCGGGCCCGCCGGGGTCCTGCCCTCGCTCAGCGCGGCGAGGCCGAGCATGATGTCGTACGTCGGCTCGTACAGCGCCGCGCCGTTCGTCATCACCGCGAAGCCGTAGCCGGTCTTCGGGGAGACGGCCTCGACGGCGTTGTAGGTGAACAGGTTCCCCGAGTGCACGAGCCATCCGTCCTCCTCGACCCCCCATCCCATCCCGTACGGGCGCAGCGTCGTGGGCCGGTGCATGACCTCCAGGCTGTGCCGCGTCACCAGCGGCCGGCCGTCACCTGTCTGCGCGATCAGCCACCTGCCCATGTCGGCCGCGGTGGTGATGACCCCGCCCGCGCCGCTGCCGTCGAGGAACCCGGCGGGTTCCGGCCGGGGCAGCCAGACGCCGAAGATCGAGTTGTGCCCGTTCGCCGGGCGGACGGTCTGGTCGGAGACGGCGCTGGAGGTCATGCCGAGCGGCCCGAACACCCGCTCGCGCAGGTAGTCGCCGAACCGCTGCCCGCTCGCCACCTCGACCAGCCGGGCGGCCAGGTCGTAGTTGACGTTGCAGTACTCGTACCGGGTGCCGGGGTCGGCGGCGAGCCGGGAGTCCGCCAGGCTGGCGGCGTGGTCGGCCAGTGAGGTGGCGCGTTCGGTGGCGGCGATGTCCACCGTGCGGTCCGACAGGCCGGAGGTCTGGTTCAGCAGGTGCCGTACGGTGATCCGCGCCGCCCGCGGGTCGGCCATCGCGAAGCCGGGCAACTGAGTGGCCACGGGCCCGTCCAGCTCGATCGCGCCGCGCTCCACGAGCGTCATGACGGCCATGGCGGTGAACGACTTGCTCACCGAGGCCACCCGCATGGGGGTGTCCTCGGTGACCGGGCGGCCCTCGGCGTCGTGACCGTACCCGGCGGCGTGCACGACCTTCCCGTCGTGCGTCACGACCACGGAGACGCCCGGCGCGCCGGTGGCCTCCATCGCCTCGCGCAGGTAGGCGTCGACGGCGGCGGGTGTCAGCTCTGGAGCCGCCGAGGCGGCGATCGGCGAGGTGACGGTCAGGGTGGCGGCGGCCAGGAGGGCCAGCAGGGATCTCACCCGAGAAACCTAGGAAGCCCGAGCCCCTTCACGTATCGGCCGACTGTCCAGTAGGACCCCTGACGAAAGTCAAGTCTCCTCCAGACGGCTCGGCACGGTCTTCTGCACCTGCTGGTAGACCACCGACGTGCGGAAGCCGACGATCTCCTTGCGCTTGCTCAGCCGGTCGAGCAGGAACCCGTGCAGGCGGTCGAGGTCCTGGACGCCCACGTGCAGCAGGAAGTCGTCGCCTCCGGCCAGCACGAACACGCTCAGGACCTCCGGCATCTCCGCCGCCCACGCCTTGAACGCGTTGATCACCGCCCGGCTCAGGGGCCGTACCTGGACCGAGACCATCGCCTGGACGCCGCGGTTGAGCGCGGCGGGGTCGATGTCGGCGTGGTAGCCGCGGATCACGCCCCGGCGGGTGAGCGACCTGACCCGTTCGAGGCAGGTCGAGGGCGCGATGCCGAGCTGCCTGGCCAGCTCTCGGTTGGACTGACGTGCATCCGTTTGGAGGAGGTGCACGATCTCCGAATCAAGTTCATCCACACCGTCAGGTTCCCACGGCATTCCGGCCGAATGTTCGGCAGAGCCGGGTATGGCCGAATGATTGAAGTATTTTCTGGCGCTATGAGTGGACATATGGGAGCCGGGCAGGGTGCCGCGCTGCTCGTGGGTGCGGTGCTGGGGCCGGGGATGCTGGTGCTGCCGCACCTCGCCGCCGCAGCGGCGGGGCCCGCCTCCGTACTGGCCTGGGCGGGGATGCTCGCGCTGAGCGTCCCCGTCGCGCTGACCTTCGCCGTGCTCGGCGCGCGTTACCCCGGCGGCGGGGGAGTGGCCGCCTTCGTCGGCCTGGCGTTCGGCAGACACGCCGCCGCGGTCGCCGGATGGTGGTTCTACGGCGCCGTCCCCATCGGCACCGTCGCGGGGGCGCTCATCGGCGGCCAGTACGTCGAAGCCAGTCTGGGCGTGGACGCCACCCTGACCGCCTGCCTGATCCTGGCCGCCGCGTTCGCGGCCAACGTCGCCGGGCTGCGCACGTCGGGACGGCTGCAGCTCGGCCTGGTCATCCTGCTCGTCGCGCTGCTGGCCGGCGCGGTGATCATCGCCGCCCCGCACGCCGACGCGGCCAACTTCACCCCCTTCGCCCCGTACGGCGCCGCGGGCGTGGCCGGCGCGGCCGGTGTGCTGATGTTCGCGTTCGTCGGCTGGGAGGCGGCCAGCCACCTGTCGGCCGAGTTCGCCGACGGGAAGAGAGGGCTGCTCAGGGCCACCGTGGTGACCCTCGCCGTGATCAGCGTGTTGTACGCGGGGGTCTCCGTCACCTCCATCGGCGTGCTCGGTGCGGACATGACCGGCGTGCCGCTCACCGCGATGCTGGAGACCGGCATCGGCCCGGCGGCGCGGCCCGTCACGGGGGTGGCGGCGGTGCTGCTGACGTTCGGGGCGGTCAACACCTACCTCGCCGGGGCGGCTCGGCTCGGTGCGGCCCTGGCCAGGGACAACGCGCTCCCGGGCTGGTTCGCCAAGGGCGGCGGGCCGGGCGGGACGCCGTACCGGAGCCTCGGGCTGGTGCTCGCGCTCAGCGTGCCCGTGCTGGTGTGGCCCGTGCTCGTGCGGGGCGTGGATCTGGACCTGCTCATGCGGGCGACCTCGGCCTGCCTGGCGGCGGTCACGTCGGCGGGCGTGGTGGCGGCGGTGCGGTTGCTGCCCGCCGGGCGGCTGCGCACCACCGCCGCGATCGGGACCGGGATGTCGCTGCTCGGGCTGGCGTTCTGCGGGGTCTACCTCGTGGTGCCCGCCGTGCTGGCGCTGGTGGCGCTCGGCGTGTTGAGGGTCAACGCTCGGCGTTCCTACAAATTGGGTCGGTGAACGGCGACAAGGCGCCGTCAGGCGGGCAGTACTCATGGCACAGACGGCGCAGGCGTCGGGAGGTGCCATGACCGAGCAAACCAAGACCGAGCACACCAGGACCGAGTACGCGGAGTCCAGGGAGGTCGGCGAGCAGGCACGCGAGAAGGAATGGACGCGGCCCAGCTTCGCCAAGCAGCTCTTCCTCGGTGACTTCCGGCTGGATCTGGTGCATCCGGCGCCCACTGGGTCGGACACGGTGGCAGAAGAGGCGTCCAAGAGGGGAGAGGAGTTCGTCCGGTCGCTGCGGCGCTATCTCGACGCGCACGTCGACCCGGCCCTCGTGGAGCGCACCGCCCAGATCCCCGACGAGGTGGTCAAGGGGCTCGCGGGGCTCGGCGCGTTCGGCATCACGATCAAGCAGGAGTACGGCGGGCTCGGCCTGCCGTACCTGTACTACTGCCGCGCTCTCATGCTCGTCGGCTCGTACTGCCCGGCGCTGGCCACGCTGCTGTCGGCGCACCAGTCGATCGGGGTGCCGCAGCCGCTCAAGCTGTTCGGCACCGAGGAGCAGAAGCGGGAGTTCCTCCCGAGGTGCGCGGCAGGTGAGATCTCGGCGTTCCTCCTGACCGAGCCCGACGTCGGCTCCGACCCGGCGCGGCTGGCCACCACCGCCGTCCGCGACGGCGACGACTACGTGCTCGACGGCGTCAAGCTGTGGACGACCAACGGCGTCATCGCCGACCTGCTGGTGGTCATGGCCAGGACCGGCAAGAAGATCAGCGCGTTCGTGGTCGAGGGCGACACGCCGGGCATCAAGGTCAGCCGCCGCAACACCTTCATGGGCCTGCGCGGCATCGAGAACGGCGTCACCGAGTTCACCCAGGTCAGAGTGCCCGCCAGGAACCTCATCGGCAAGGAGGGCGAAGGGCTCAGAATCGCTCTCACCACGCTCAACACCGGCCGCCTGTCGCTTCCCGCCACGTGCGCGGGCAACGCCAAGTGGGCCGTCAAGATCGCCCGCGAGTGGGGCAACGAACGGGTGCAGTGGGGGCGCGAGGTCGGCCGGCACGAGGCCGTGGCCACGAAGATCGCCTTCATCGCCGCCACCGCGTACGCGCTCGAAGCCGTGAGCGAGCTGACCGGCCGCCTGGCCGACGACCAGCGCAACGACATCAGGATCGAGGCGGCGCTGGCCAAGCTGTACTCCTCGGAGCTGTCGTACGAGGTGCTCGACGAACTCGTCCAGATCCGGGGCGGGCGCGGCTACGAGACCGCCGAGTCGCTGGTGGCCAGGGGTGAGCGGGGCGTGCCCGCCGAGCAGATGCTGCGCGACTCCCGGATCAACCGCATCTTCGAGGGCTCCTCCGAGATCATGCGCCTGGCGATCACCAGGGAGGCGGTGGACGCGCACCTGTCGGCCGCCGGCGAGCTGATCAACCCCGAGGCCGACCGTCATGAGCGCGCGCAGGCCCTGCGCCGGGCCGGACGCTTCTACGCAAAGTGGCTGCCCACGCTGGTGGCCGGTACGGGCAACCTGCCCACCGCGTACGCCGAGTTCGGCCCGCTCGCCGCCCACCTGCGTTTCGCGGAGCGGACCAGCAGGAAGCTGGCCAGGTCCACCTTCTACGGGATGTCCCGCTGGCAGGGCAGGCTGGAGCACAAGCAGTCGTTCCTCGGCCGGATCGTGGACATCGGGGCCGAGCTGTACGCGATGACGGCCGTCTGCCTCAAGGCCGAGGAGGACTCCAGAGACCTGGGACGCCGGCCGTACGAGCTGGCCGACACCTTCTGCCACCAGGCCAGGCACCGCGTGGAGGCGATGTTCGCCCGCCTCTGGGACAACAGCGACAACCAGGACGTACGCCTGGCCGGCTACGTGCTCGAAGGCCGCTACACCTTCCTGGAGGAGGGCATCCTCGACCCCTCGATCGAGGGCCCGTGGATCGGCACGCCGGAGGGCGGAGAGAGCGTACGGAGGAAGATTCTCTGACCTGCGGTCTAGACCGCCATCGCCCACTATCCCACCCGAGTGTTGCCAAACCGAGACGGGCCGGTATAGACCGGCTGCTTAACTGCGGCTTACTCTGGCGCAAACGCGGGTGGGCTTCGGCGTTCCCGCTCCTCATCCCCCTGGGCGGGGTCCGTTGGCTGGTACGGACCAGCGTGACCCGTCCGACGAGAAGGCGGTATCTCCAGTGAACATCAAGCTTGTGGGCGGCGCCGCTCTCGGCCTTGCCACGGTGCTGGTCCTGTCCAGTTGCGGATCTGGCGGTTCCGGCGGCGGCGACACCCAGGCGTCGAGCGGTGGCCAGGTCACGCTGAAGATGGTCGCCGCCGACTACGGCGACGGCCCCGGCAAGCCGAACTCGGGCGAGACCTTCTGGAAGGGCGTCGTGGACCAGTTCCAGGCCGCCAACCCGAACATCAAGGTCGACGTCCAGGTCATCAACTGGAACGACATCGACAAGCAGGTCGCCACCATGGTCCAGAACGGCCAGGTGCCCGACATCCTGCAGACCGGCGACTACTCGGGCTTCGTCAAGGACGGCCTGCTGTACAAGGTGGACGAGGTCCTGTCGCCGAACGTCTCCGGCGACATGCTGCAGAAGTTCGCCGAGTTCGGGAAGGTCGACGGCGCCGCGTACGGCATCCCGTTCGTCTCCTCCGCCCGCGCCCTGTTCTACAACAAGGACCTGTTCGCCAAGGCGAACATCACCGAGCCGCCCAAGACCTGGGACGAGCTGAAGGCCGCCGCCGAGAAGCTGAAGGCGGCCGGGGTGACGCAGCCGTTCGGCCTGCCGCTCGGGCAGGAGGAGGCCCAGGGCGAGTCGTTCCTGTGGATGCTGGGCAACGGCGGCGGCTACAAGGACGCCTCCGGCAAGTGGGCGATCAACTCGCCGCAGAACGTCGAGACGTTCACGTACATGAAGGGCCTGGTCGACGCCGGTCTGACCACCCCGAACCCGGGCACCAAGGACCGCAAGACGGTCTGGGAGGACTTCGGTGCGGGCAAGGTCGGCATGGTCAACGGCGGCCCCATGTCCATCCCGATCTTCGACGCCGCCGGGCTGACGAACTACGGCGTCGCCCCCATTCCCGGCAAGTCCGGCCCGCTCGACACCACGCTCGGCGTCATGGACTGGATCATGGCGTTCAACAAGAACGGCCACGCCGCCGAGATCAAGAAGTTCTTCGATTTCTTCTACACCGGCGACGCCGCCCAGAAGATCTCCGACACCTACAAGCTGCTGCCCGTCACCAACGGCGGCATCCAGAAGCTCGCCGGCGACGAGAAGCTCAAGCCGTTCCTCGACGCGCTGCCCAACGCCAGCTTCTACCCCTTCCAGGACCCCAAGTGGGCCGAGGTGAACCCGGCGATCAAGCAGACCATCGGCGGGGCCGTCAAGGACGACCCGGCCGCGGTCCTCGGTGAGCTGCAGAAGACCGCCGAAGCGGCCGGCTGATCCAGCGGGACTCGGGTACGGCCGGCGACCGCCGCCGGCCGTACCGTCCTGGAAAGGTGTCTGATGAGAAGGTTGCGCGCCCTCGAACCCCTCGCGTGGGTCGGGCCCGCCATCGTGCTGATCGTGCTGGTCGTCCTCTGGCCCGTGGTCGAGATGATCAGGTCGTCGTTCCTCAAGATCAGCCGGTTCGGGGTGGTCCAGGACAACAACTTCCCCGACAACTACACGAAGCTGTTCGGGGAGCAGGACTTCGCCGACATCATGGTCCGCAGCGTGATCTGGGTGGTCGCGGTCGTCGCGCTCACCGTGCTGATCTCGCTCGCCCTCGCCCAGTTGCTCAACCAGCGCTTCCCCGGCCGCAAGATCGTCCGGTGGGCGCTGATCGCGCCCTGGGCCGCCTCGGTGCTGATGACGGCGATCATCTTCAAGTGGATGCTCGACCCCGAGGTCGGCGTGATCAACCAGATCAGGGTGAAGCTGGGGCTGATCGACGCCATGGGCGGCGCCGCCGCCGACCAGCTCGGTGACGCCTCCAGCGCGATGCCGTGGCTGGTGTTCGTGGCCGTCTTCGTCTCGGTGCCGTTCACCACGTACGCGCTGCTGGCCGGGCTCTCGACCATCCCCGGCGACGTCTACGAGGCGGCCAGGATGGACGGGGCCACCAGGTTCAGGACGTACTGGTCGATCACGCTGCCGCTGCTGCGTCCGGCGCTGACCGTGGCCGCGCTGATCAACGTGATGAACGTCTTCAACAACTTCCCGATCATCTGGGCGATGACCCACGGCCAGCCGGGCTACTCGACGGCCACCTCGACCATCTTCATGTTCATCCTCAAGGGCTCGGACATCGGCGAGTCGGCCGCGATGTCCGTCGTCAACTTCGGCATGGTGCTCGTGCTCACCGCGATCTTCCTCAAGGTGTCGCGCTGGAACAGGGAGGTGGCGTGATGGCCGTGGAGACCCTGCCCAAGGCCGGGCCGCGGCGCCGGCCCACCAGGGCCAAGGCACGCCCGTCGCGCGGTCTGCCCAGGCTCAGGACGACGATCGTGGCCGCCGCCGCGTACGTCGTCGGGTTCGTCTTCCTGTTTCCGTACATCGTCATGCTGCTGACCTCGCTGCGGGCGCAGGACTCACTGCGCGAGGTGTCGTTCTGGCCCGAGGAGTGGGTGTGGTCGAACCTCACCAACTTCTGGACCAGCGGCCTGGCCGGGAACCTGTGGGTGACGCTCAAGGTCGCGGGCGGCTCGACGATCCTGGTGCTGCTGGTGGCGCTGCCCGCCGCGTACTACTCGGCCAGGCACACGTTCAGGGGGCGCACGGCGTTCCTGGTTCTGGTGCTGATCACGCAGATGTTCCAGCCCACGGCCATGCTGGTGGGCATCTACCGGGAGTTCTTCCAGTTCGGGCTGGTGGACTCGATCTGGTCGCTGATCCTGGTCAACGGGGGCTTCAACCTGGCGTTCGCGGTGTGGATCCTGAACGCGTACTTCGCCTCGATCCCGCGTGAGCTGGAGGAGGCCGCCTTCCTCGACGGCAACGGCCGCTTCGGGGCGCTGTTCAGGATCACGCTGCCGCTGGCCATGCCGGGCGTCATCACCGCGCTGATCTTCACGTTCATCGCGGCCTGGAACGAGTTCGTCGTCGCGCTGACCCTGACCACGACCCCGGAGAACCAGCCGCTCACGGTCGCGCTGAACTCGTTCATCGGGCAGTACCAGGTGGACTGGCAGAACCTCTTCGCCGGATCGGTGATCGCCACGATCCCGGTGATCATCCTGTTCGCCCTGATCGAGCGGAAGGTGGTCGGCGGCCTGACCGCCGGTTCCATCAAGTAGCCCCGCGCAGCCCGCCCGGCCGTACGCGGCCGGGGCGGGTCACCGCTGCTTCGGCACCCGGGCCACGCAGAAGACGGTCTGGCCGAACGGCGGCCGGACGAACCGCTCGATGAAGCGGGTCAGCGGCACCACCGTGCGGTCGTAGATCTTGACCAGCCGCGGGTCGGGGTATCCGACGCCGCCCCTGCGTACGGCCGCCCACCACGCGATGCCGCCCAGGAAGTTGATCGGCTTGAGCACCTCGACGTCGAGCCCGGCCTTGGCGACCGTGGTGCCCAGCGTCTTGGGCGTGTAGCGCTGGACGTGGCCGACCTTGCGGTCGAAGTCTCCGTAGAGCTGCGGGTAGCCGGGCACCCAGATGATGATCCGCCCGCCGGGCTGGGTCACCCGCGCCAGCGAGCGCAGGGCCTCGGCGTCCTCCTCGATGTGCTCCAGGACGTTCATCATGACGACGGTGTCGACCTTGTCCTTGAGCGGGATGTCCGTCGGCAGCCCGAACTGCAGCACGCTGATGTCGTCGCGGTCGGCGAAGCGCTTGTCCAGTTGCTCGACGCAGTAGGGGTCGAAGTCGCTGACCACGAGGCGGTCGAGGCGCGGCAGGAACTGCTCGGCGAAGTGGCCCAGCCCTGAGCCGATCTCGAGCATCGAGCGGCCGACATGCGGGGCGACCATGTCGAACTCGTACTGCCGGTAGTTCTTGGCCTCGTCACCACCGAGGTGGTTCTCCAGGGCCTCGTCACCGGCCGCCGGTTGGACCACACGGTCATACCCAGAAGACATAATCCCGTTCCTTCGAGGGGCACATGGATTGCCCGAGTCTAATGCCCAGGCCAGTCACCAGGATGACACGATCAGCGAAACGCTCTTCCCCGCGTCGCCTGCTGTGCGGTGAAATCTGACTCGTCATGGACGATGACGAGGCGATCGCCCGCGCCCTGCGGGGCGACCTGGCGGCCTACGAGGCACTGGTCGCCCGCTACAGCGCGCTCGCCCACCGCACCGCCGCCCTGCTGGGCGCCGGTGACGAGGCCGAGGACGTGGTGCAGGAGGCGTTCGTCAAGGCGTTCCGGCACCTGGCGAGCTTCCGCAGGGAGTCGCCGTTCCGCCCGTGGCTGCTGCGTATCGTGGCCAACGAGACCCACAACCTGACCAGGTCGCGCGGGCGCAGGTCGGAGCTGGCGCTGCGGCTCGGCGCCGTCGCCGACCCGCGGGCGCCCGACGACCCCGAGAGCGCGGCCCTGGCCACCGACCGGCGCTCGCGCCTGTTGGCGGCGGTACGCGGGCTGCCCGAACGGGAACGTCAGGCCGTCGTGTGCCGGTACTTCTTACAACTGAGCGAGGCGGAGACCGCTCAGGTGCTCGACTGGCCCGTCGGCACCGTCAAGTCCAGCACCCACAGAGGGCTGGCCCGGCTGAGGGAGGAGGTGGGCAATGAACTCGCGTGACCCCGAGCCGGGCGCCACGGAGTCCCACGACGCCCTCGAAGCGGAACTCGCGGCGCTCGGAGATCTTCTCGACGTCCCCGGCCCGCCTCCCGCCGACGTGGCCGCCGCCGTCCGCGCCCGCCTCGAACAGCCGGATCCGGCGCACGGGCCGATCGCCGTCCCCGTACGGCCGCACATGCCCGCGCCGCACGGTCGGCGGGCAGGGCGGTGGGCAGGTCGGCGGCCAGGGCGGGCCGGTCGGCGGGCGAGGTGGGCGATCGTGGCGGCCGTGGTCGTCGTCGTGGTCACCCTCACCGCCGCCACCCCCCAAGGCCGCGCCGCCGTGGCGCAGATCCTCCGTTTCGCCGGGATCGAGCTGCGGATCGGCGACACCCCGCCCCCTCCCGTCGCCACCACCGCCCCCATGCCGGGCGAACGCACCGTGTCACCGGCCGACCTCCCGGGCCAGGTGCGGTTCCAGGTCAGGACGCCGGCCGCGCTCGGCCCCCCACAGCGGATCACGGTCGCCGACAACGGCAGGGTGGTGTCGATGTTCTGGCCCGACGGCACCAGGCTCGACCAGTTCGACGGCGCACTCGCCGGGTACTTCTTCAAGAAGCTCGGCCCGCCCTTCCCCGACCACGCCGTGGTGAACGGCCGCGACGCCTGGTGGATCCCCGGCGCGCACCCGCTCGGCTACCTCGAGCGCGAGGACGGCACCGAGGTGCCGCTGCGCCAGGCGGGCCCCACGCTCATCTGGCAGCAGGGCGCGCTCAACCACCGCCTCGAAGGCGTGCGCGACAAGGCCGAGGCGGTCCGCATCGCCACGTCACTCCGTTGACGCCTCGTCGGACCGGGCCGGGGACCGGCCCTCGGACAGGGACTTCACCAGCCAGTCGTCCACGCCCTTGAGCAGTTCCTTGCGCACCGACTCCGGGGCCGCGGACGACCGTACGGACTGGCGGGCCAGCTCCGCCACCTCCGCGTCGTCGAACCCGTAGACGTCTCTGGCCAGCTCGTACTGGCGCAGCAACCGGGTGCCGAACAACAGCGGGTCGTCGGAGCCCAGCGCGATCGGCACCCCCGCGTCGAACAACCTGCGCACCGGCACGTCGGCGGCCCGCTCCGACACCCCGAGGCCCACGTTCGAGGTGGGGCAGACCTCGCAGCAGATCTGCCGGTCGGCCAGCCGCCGCATCAGCCACTCGTCCTCGGCCGCGCGCACCCCGTGCCCGACCCGGTCGGCCCCGAGGTCGTCCACGCACTGCGCGATGCTGCGCGGGCCCATCAGCTCGCCCCCGTGCGGCACGGACAGCAGCCCGCCGCGCTTGGCGATCCTGAACGCCCGCTCGAAGTCCCTGGCCGCGCCGCGTCGCTCGTCGTTGGACAGGCCGAAGCCGACCACGCCCCTGTCGGCGTACTGGGTGGCCAGGCGGGCCAGCGTGTTCGCGTCGAGCGGATGGCGGGTCCTGTTGGCCGCCACGATCACCGCCATCCCGATGCCCGCGTGCGCCGCCGCCTGCTCGACCGTGTCCAGCATCAGCTCCAGCGTGGCCGTCAGGCCGCCGAAGCGCTGCGCGTAGCCCGACGGGTCGACCTGGATCTCCAGCCACCGCGACCCGGCCGCCACCTCGTCCTCGGCGGTCTCGCGCATCAGCCGGTAGACGTGCTCGGGCCGGGTCAGGACGGACCTCGCGATGTCGTACAGCCGCTGGAACCTGAACCAGCCCCGCTCGTCGGTGGCCCGCAGCTTGGGCGGCCAGTCCTGCTCCAGCGCGTCGGGCAGGTGCAGCCCTTGCTCCCTGGCCAGCTCGATCAGCGTGGCGTGCCGCATCGAGCCGGTGAAGTGCAGGTGAAGATGGGCCTTGGGAAGCGCGTGCAGGGGCCGTGGCATTCGCATATCTTGCCACTCAACCCCCGGTGCGGTTCGCGCGCAGGTCAACGGGGCGCGTACGGGGAACGACGACGCATGGTCCCAGAAGGGCATGACATGGGAGAGGGTCGGCGGGCGACGCTCGCGGCACTGGCGCTCGCCGTCACGTCCCTGATCATCTACGCGCTCTTCTCGTCGGGTTTCGGACGCCCGCAACGCGCCGCCGCGCCGACGCCCGAACCCGTACCGGTCCGAACCGCGCCACTCCGCACCGCACCGGTCCAAGCCGCACCGGTGCCCGCCCGCCCGGCGAACCCCGCCGACGGCAGGCCGGGCCGGGTGGCGACGCTCGGGGTCGTCTCCGGCGACTTCTGGCTCACCTACCTGCCAGAACGACTGGCCCGCCGCGCGGGCGGCGCGGGCCCGGCCCGGTTCGGCTCGGCGGGCAGGTTCGTCGAGGCCCAGGTCGAGCACGGCACGGTGGCCGCCGACTGGGACGCCTACCGCAGGCGGATCGCGGCCCTGGACGCTCGCGCCACCACCGTGCGCGGCAGACCCGCCGTGGTCGGCAGGCACCCGGAGGGCGGCCGGGTGATCGCCTGGCTCGAACGCCCCGGGGTCGGCGCCTGGATCCGGGTCAGCGACTCGCTCCGCCGCGAACTCGTCGTTATTGCCGCCTCCGTCAGGGCTCCTGTAGGAGACTAGGAGCCTTTTCCCTGGTTTACCACTCGAGTCATGGGGGGTCGTTGTGCGGTGGCTGGCGGCGGTGCTCCTCGTGTCCGCGCTCACGATGCCCGCGCTCACGGGGTGCGGCGCCGTCGCCGACGAACCGCCGGAGCCCCGGCCCACCCTGCCTCCGCCCAGACCCGCCGTCACCGGCGAAGACACGATCTCGCTGGCGTGCGACGAGACCGAGGTGCGCATTCCCGGCTCGCCCTCGGGGCTCGCCCCGGCGGGCACGTTCGCCCGCCTCGACTCGCTCAGCAGCCCGCTGGAGGTCAGCGGCCGGATCTGGAGCGACCAGGACGAACGGATGTACGTCGGGGTGGTGTGCGGGGTCAGGACGGCCGAACAGTTCGCCACGCTGGTGGCCAAGTCGTCTCTGGCGGCCTACCGGGGCAAACCGGCGCTGCACTGGACCACGCGTACGGGGGTGCGCAGCTTCATGTGGCTGGAGCGGCCGGGCACCGCCGTGTACATCGGCGCGACACCCGGCCTCACCAGCGAGATCAGGCCGATCGCCACCGACATCACGGCTGACGCCTCGGTCGACGTCACCGGGCGCTGACCACGATGCGAGAGGCGATCGGTCAGCAGGTGATCGGTCAGCAGGCGATCGGTCAGCGGGCCTCGGAGAGCAGCTTGCCCAGCCGGCTGACGCCCTCGGCCAGGTCGTCGTCGCCCAGCGCGTACGAGAGCCGGAAGTAGCCCGGCGTGCCGAAAGCCTCGCCGGGCACCACGGCCACCTCGGCCTCCTCCAGGATCAGCTCCGCCAGCTCGGCGGACGACTGAGGACGCCTGCCCCGCAGCTCCTTGCCGACCAGCTCCTTGACCGATGGGTACGCGTAGAACGCCCCCTTCGGCTCGGGGCAGAACACGCCCGGGATCTCGTTGAGCATCCGGACCATCGTCTGCCTGCGCCGGTCGAAGGCCGTACGCATCTCCTCCACCGCCGACAGGTCGCCGGACACCGCCGCCAGCGCCGCGATCTGGGCCACGTTGGAGACGTTGGAGGTGGCGTGCGACTGGAGGTTGGTCGCGGCCTTGACCACGTCGGGCGGCCCGATCAGCCAGCCCACCCGCCAGCCGGTCATCGCGTAGGTCTTGGCCACGCCGTTGACGATCACGACCCGGTCGCCCAGCTCGGGGACGGCCGTGCCGATGGCGGTGAACTCGGCGCCGCCGTACACGAGGTGCTCGTAGATCTCGTCGGTGACCACCCACAGCCCGTGCTCGGCCGCCCAGCGGCCGATCGCGATCGTCTCCTCGCGCGAGTAGACGGCGCCCGTCGGGTTGGACGGCGAGACGAACAGCAGCACCTTCGTCCGCTCGGTGCGCGCGGCCTCGAGCTGCTCGACGCTCGCCAGGTAGCCGGTGGACTCGTCGGTGACGACGTCGACCTGCACGCCGCCCGCCAGCTTGATCGCCTCGGGGTAGGTCGTCCAGTAGGGCGCGACGACCAGCACCTCGTCGCCCGGGTCGAGCAGCGTCGCGAACGCCTCGTAGACGGCCTGCTTGCCGCCGTTGGTGATCAGCACCTGCGACGCCTCGGCCGCGTAGCCGGAGTCGCGCCGCGTCTTGTCGGCGACGGCCTTCCTCAGCTCGGGCAGCCCGCCGGCGGGTGTGTACTTGTGGAAGCGCGGGTCGCGGGCCGCCTCGATCGCCGCCTCGACGATGTAGCCGGGCGTCGGGAAGTCGGGCTCGCCCGCGCCGAAGCCGATGACGGGGCGCCCTGCCGCCTTCATCGCCTTGGCCTTGGCGTCGACGGCGAGGGTGGCGGACTCGGAAATCGCGGAGATTCTCGCGGAGATGCGCGGTCGGGTGGACATGGGTCCATGCTCCCATGTGCTCGTGACCTGGGTGATCGGGTATCGGTTCGACGTACCGGGCGATGACCCGTATGCTTTCGCGTGGTCCTTCCGCATGTCTACGCGCGGTTCGGTCCCAGGCAGTGAGACGATCAGGGTAGTCTGGTCTACGACATAGGGCACTGGCGCAATTGGTAGCGCACCGGTCTCCAAAACCGGCGGTTGGGGGTTCGAGTCCCTCGTGCCCTGCGAGTGCGGTCCGCGCAATAGCTGGGCGTGTAAGCGCGCCGCAAAACTGCGTTGGATACGACGGATCAGGTGAGGACTGTGGCGATCGACACGCGCGGCGAGACCGCAGACAAGCCTAGCGGCGAGAAGAAGACACGTACTTCTCCTGCCCTCTTCTATCGGCAGGTCGTCAACGAGCTGCGTAAGGTCATCTGGCCGACACGCAAAGACCTCGTCACCTATACCACGGTCGTTCTGATCTTCGTTCTGATCATGGTTGCGATCGTGTACGGGCTCGACAGCGCCCTGGGATGGGTGGTCCTCCGCGTCTTCGGCGGATCCTGACCGAGACGCCACCGGTGGACGCCTGACGGAGTCGCCATTCGATACCACGAAAGAGGAAGAGTCACCGTGTCCGAGTCTTCAGTTCCGGCGGACGAGTCCCGCGACAAGTGGGGCGACGAGCTGGAAGAAGCCACCGAGGAGTCCGTCGAGGCGGCTCTGGAGGAGGCCGAGGTCGAGGAGAGCGACGAGGCCCCCGAAGTCGAGGGTGCCGCCGTCGAGGACGGTTCGGTTCTTCCCGACGTCGACCCCGTCGAGGAGTTCAAGAGCTCGCTGCGCGGCCTCCCCGGCGAGTGGTACGTCATCCACTCCTACGCCGGTTACGAGAACCGGGTGAAGTCCAACATCGAGAGCCGCAACGTCTCGCTCAACATGGAGGACTACATCTACCAGGTCGAGGTGCCCACGCACACCGTCCAGGAGTTCAAGAGCGGCAAGAAGGTGCCGGTCAAGGAGCGGGTGCTGCCCGGCTACGTGCTGGTGCGCATGGAGCTGACCGACGAGTCCTGGGCCGCCGTGCGCAACACGCCCGGGGTGACCGGCTTCGTGGGCCTGTCCAACAAGCCGAGCCCGCTCAGCCTCGACGAGGTCGCCAAGCTGCTGGCGCCCGAGCCGACCGAGGAGACCAAGAAGGCCGCCAGCAAGGCGTCCGCGGGTCCGACGGTCGAGTTCGAGATCGGCGAGTCCGTCACGGTCATGGACGGCCCGTTCGCCACGCTGCCCGCCTCGGTGAGTGAGATCAGCCCCGAGTCGCAGAAGCTCAAGGTGCTCGTCTCGATCTTCGGCCGGGAGACTCCGGTGGAGCTCTCGTTCAACCAGGTCTCGAAGATCTAAGACGATCACATACACTAAGACGTTCGGCGGGCCGCCCCTCGCGAAGGGCGGCCTCCGACGTGTCAGGGGCGCGTCCCGCGGCCCTGTCAGGCATCGCAATCAGGACCCGGAGAAGGACTAATGCCTCCGAAGAAGAAGATCGCCGCACTGGTGAAGGTCCAGCTCCCCGCTGGCCAGGCCACTCCGGCGCCGCCGGTGGGTACCGCCCTCGGTCCCCACGGCGTCAACATCATGGACTTCGTCAAGCAGTACAACGCTGCGACGGAGGCCCAGCGGGGCAACATCATCCCCGTTGAGATCACCATTTTCGAAGACCGCAGCTTCGTCTTCGTCACGAAGACGCCTCCGGCGCCCGAGCTGATCAAGAAGGCTCTGGGCCTCGACAAGGGCAGCGCGGTCCCGCACCGCGACAAGGTGGGCAAGCTCAGCCGCGAGCAGCTTCGCAGCATCGCCGAGACCAAGATGCCCGACCTCAACGCCAACGACATCGAGGCGGCCGAGAAGATCATCGCCGGCACCGCCCGGTCGATGGGCATCACGGTCGAGTAACACCTTTCCCGACATCGTGGGAGGGCCGTCTCACCACCGGCCCGGACACCACAAGGAGTGACACATGCAGCGCAGCAAGGCGCACAAGGACGCGACCGCCAAGGTCGACCGCGACAAGCTCTACACGCCCGTCGAGGCGGCCAAGCTGGCCAAGGAGACGTCGACCACCAAGTTCGACTCCACCGTGGAGGTCGCCCTCCGGCTCGGCGTCGACCCTCGCAAGGCCGACCAGATCGTGCGCGGCACGGTCAACCTTCCGCACGGCACCGGTAAGACCGCCCGGGTCCTGGTCTTCGCGACCGGTGACCGTGCCGAGGCGGCCCGCGAGGCTGGCGCCGACATCGTCGGCGCCGACGAGCTGATCGACGACATCGCCAAGGGCAACCGGCTCAGCGAGTTCGACGCCGTGGTGGCCACGCCCGACCTGATGGGCAAGGTCGGCCGCCTCGGCCGGGTGCTCGGCCCGCGCGGCCTCATGCCCAACCCGAAGACCGGCACCGTGACGCCCGACGTCGCCAAGGCCGTGACGGAGATCAAGGGCGGCAAGATCGAGTTCCGTACGGACCGCCAGGCCAACCTGCACTTCATCATCGGCAAGACGTCGTTCGACGAGCGCCAGCTCATCGAGAACTACGCCGCCGCCCTCGACGAGGTGCTGCGTCTCAAGCCGTCGGCCGCCAAGGGTCGCTACCTGAAGAAGGTCACCTTCTCCACGACGATGGGCCCTGGCGTTCCGGTCGACCCCAACGTCACCCGCGGCCTCACGGCCGAGCTGGAGGCCTGAGCCCTCCGCGCCGATTTTCCGCGCCGTCTTCGGCGTCGGCTCTTCACGCCCCTGTCCGGTCCGCCGGGCGGGGGCGTTTGCGTTTCCTGACCTTGTCCGGCCGTCACCGGGCATGATCACGCGTCGTCCGCCGAGCCGGTTTGTGTGGGAAATGTGTACGGCATGTGCGGGACAACCCTGGGTTTTCCCCTATTTGTATGAGGAAGGCGCCACAGCGGGAGAACTTAAACGTAGGGTCAAAGCATGCTGAAGCGCACGATAAGTATGACCGCGGCCGGAGCCGCACTCGTGGTGGCCGCGGTAGCCGGTTGTGGATCGAACGCCCAGCCCATCCAGATCAACCTGGCCGCCTCCGAGGTGCTCACCCAGGCCGCGCAGAAGACCGCCGACGTCACCAGCTACACGGTGGACGCCGTGGTGAACGTGACGCACCCCCAGGAGGGTGACGGCAAGGTGCAGGGCCGCATGCTCTACCAGAGCAAGCCCGAACTCGCCGCCGACCTCACCCTGGACACGGTCGACATGGCCGGTCGCAACCTGCCGGGCGGCGCGCGCGCCGTGCTGCAGGGCGACACCGTCTACGTCAAGGTCGAGGCGCTCAACCAGGTCCTCGGGGCCACGAAGCCGTGGATCAAGGTCCCGCTGAGCGAGGCCGGCGACTCCGGTCAGGTGGACCAGTACCTCGGCCAGATCCAGCAGTTCGACCTCGGGAGCGTGACCAAGCTGGTCACGGCCTCGCAGGACGTCCAGTCGGTCGGGAACGAGAGCGTCAACGGCGAGGACACGACCCACTACAGCGGCACCTTCCCCGTGGAGGCCGCCGTGCAGCAACTGCCCGCCGACAAGCAGGAGCGGGCCCGCCAGGGTCTGGCCGAGCTGAAGGACGTCAAGTTCGACATCTGGGTGGCCGCCGACGGGCTGCCGCGCAAGCTCGCTCTGAACGGCTCCAAGGAGGGCGCCACGCTCGACGCCACCCTGTTCTTCAAGGGCTACAACGAGGCCGTCAACATCCAGGTCCCGCCCGCCGACCAGGTCGGAGAGCTGCCCAAGGGCACGACCAACTGAGAACGATTTGGAAACTCGGCGGCCAGCACGTAGTCTGGTCGTTGCCGAAGACCGCCGGTCGTCGTCGGGTGCTCTAAACCCGGCGACCGAAGGATCCACGTCAGGTGGATGGCCTGCGCAGGTGTGATGCGAGTTTCCCACGTGGTTGATCCATGTGCGTGAGCCCCGTGCGCCCTGCGCCGGGGCTGTTCTCATGTCAGGGCCCTTCGCCGGTGGCACATCTGGAAGGAGGCCCATGGCGAAGGCGGATAAGGCGACAGCGGTTGCCGAGCTCAAGCGCGAGTTCGAGGGCAGCGCCGCCGCCGTTCTGACCGAGTACCGCGGTCTCACCGTTGCCCAGCTCAAGGAGCTGCGCGTCTCTCTCGGTGGGAATGCGAAGTTCGCCGTGGCGAAGAACACCCTGACCAAGATCGCGGCCAACCAGGCCGGCGTGTCGGGCCTCGACAGCCTGCTCAAGGGTCCGACCGCGATCGCTTTCGTCAGCGGAGACGTTGTCGAGGCGGCCAAGGGTCTGCGTGACTTCGCCAAGGCCAATCCCCTTCTGGTGATCAAGGGCGGCGTGCTCGAGGGCAAGGCCCTCGACGCCGCCGAGATCACCAAGCTCGCCGACCTCGAGTCCCGCGAGGTCCTCCTCGCGAAGCTCGCCGGTGCCATGAAGGCGAAGCAGAGCGCCGCTGCCGCGATGTTCGCCGCTCTGCCCACGCAGATGGCTCAGTTGGCCGACGCTCTGCGCGCCAAGCGCCAAGAGGCTGGCGGCGAGTAGCACGGGGGTTGCCGCACACACCGCGGTCCCGTTCCTAGTTTTCAGTAAGCCCTAAACGTAAGGAAACGATCATGGCGAAGCTCAGCACCGACGAGCTGCTCGACGCGTTCAAGGAGATGACGCTGCTCGAGCTGTCCGACTTCGTGAAGGTCTTCGAGGAGACCTTCGACGTCAAGGCCGCCGCCCCGGTCGCGGTTGCCGCCGCTCCCGCCGCCGGTGGTGCGGCCGCCGCCCCCGAGCAGGAGGAGCAGGACGAGTTCGACGTCATCCTCGAGGCCGCCGGCGACAAGAAGATCCAGGTCATCAAGGAGATCCGCGCCCTCACGTCCCTGGGCCTCAAGGAGGCCAAGGACCTGGTGGACGGCGCTCCGAAGCCGGTCTTCGACGGCAAGGTCAACAAGGAGCAGGCGGAGAAGGCCAAGGCTGCCCTCGAGGGCGCCGGCGCCACCGTGACCGTGAAGTAACTTCCCCCTTCACTTCACGCAAGAGCTCTTCGGAAAGAGGCGGACACACCCTGGTGCCGGGTGTGCCGCCTCTTTTCGCGTTCCTGGGGTCGGATTCGCGGCGGGGTGGGCGGCGGCGTGCGGGCGCTGGCGTGGGGGCGGCGGCGTGCGGCTCAGAAGATTCTCATGTTCGTCTCATCGCCGGGCCAAGCGGCTTGCCTAGCGTGCGAGTGTGGTTACCGAAGCGAAGTCTCGTTGGGCGCCGGCCGCGCTGCTCGTCGGCACCGGCGTGCTCTACATCTGGGGCCTGGACGCCTCGGGGTGGGCCAATTCCTTCTACTCGGCGGCGGTGCAGGCCGGCAGTCAGAGCTGGAAGGCCTTCTTCTTCGGGGCCTCCGACGCCGCCAACGCGATCACCGTCGACAAGACGCCCGCCTCGCTGTGGCCGATGGTGCTCAGCGTGCGGCTGTTCGGGCTCAACTCCTGGGCGATCCTCGTGCCACAGGCGCTCATGGGCGTCGGCGCGGTGGCGATGGTGTACGCCTCCGTGCGGCGGCTGTTCTCCCCCTGGGCGGCGCTGCTGGCGGGCGCCGCGATGGCGGTCACGCCCGTGGCCGTGCTGATGTTCCGGTTCAACAACCCCGACGCGCTGCTCGTCCTGCTGCTGAGCGTGGCGGCGTACTGCGTGATCCGGGCGCAGGAGCGGGGCTCCACGCGGTGGCTGGTGCTGGCGGGGAGCGCGATCGGGTTCGCGTTCCTGGCGAAGATGTTGCAGGCGTTCCTGGTGCTGCCGGGGTTCGCGCTGGTCTACCTCGTGACGGCGCCGGTGGCCTTCTGGCGGCGCGTCGGCCAACTGGCGCTGGCCGGCGCGGCCATGCTCGTCTCGGCCGGGTGGTGGCTGCTGGCCGTGGCGCTGGTGCCCGCGGCCGACCGGCCTTACATCGGCGGCTCCCAGACCAACAGCGTCCTGGAGCTGGCGCTCGGCTACAACGGCATCGGACGGCTCAACGGCGACGACTACGGCGGCCTGGGCAACCTCAACCAGGAGGCCGGGTGGCTGCGGATGTTCGACACCGAGGCGGGCGGGCAGATCTCCTGGCTGCTGCCGGCCGCGCTCGCGCTGCTGGTCGCGGTCACGTGGCTGACCCGGAGGGCGCCGCGGGCCGATCCCGTACGCGCCGCGTTCTGGGTGTGGGGGAGCTGGCTGGTCGTGACCGGGGTGGTGTTCAGCCTGATGCAGGGCATCTTCCACGCCTACTACACCGTGGCGCTGGCTCCGGCCATCGCGGCGCTGGTGGGCATGGGGGTGGCCGTGCTCTGGGAACGCGGGGCACGCAGGGGCCTGGCCCTGGTGACGGCGGTGACGGCCGTGTGGGCGTACGTGCTGCTGTCGCGCAGCGCCGACTGGAACGCCTGGCTGGGCACGGCCGTGCTGGTGGTGGGGCTGGGGGCGGCGCTGGCCCTGCTGTTCACCCGGCGCACGCTGGCCGTGCTCGCCGTCGCCGCGGTCGCGTGTCTGGCGGGGCCGGCGGCGTACGCGGTGGACACGGCCGCGTCACCGCACACGGGTGCCATTCCGACCGCCGGGCCGGCCACCGGTGGGGGGTTCGGGAGGGCGTCCGGCGGCGGGTTCCAGCGCCCGGGGGGTGGCGGGCAACCACCGCGCCAGTGGCAGCCCGGTGGCCAGCCGCAGGGTTCTGGCACCGACGGGAGCGCGCAGGGCCGCGGCGGGGCGAGCCGCGGCGGCATGGGTGGCGGCGGCATGGGTGGCGGCGGAGGCATGGGCGGGCTGCTCAACGCGGGCACTCCGTCCGCCGAGCTGACCGCGTTGCTGAAGTCCGACGCCTCGGCCTACACGTGGGCGGCGGCGACGGTCGGCTCCAACAACGCGGCCGGATACCAGCTTGCCGCCGGAGTGCCCGTGATGGCGGTGGGCGGCTTCAACGGCACCGATCCCGCACCGACGCTGGAGCAGTTCAAGCAGTACGTCGCCGAGAAGAAGATCCACTACTTCCTTGGCACCGGCATGGGCGGTCGGTCGGGCCGGAGCACGGGAGGCAGCGACGACGCGGCCCAGATCGCGGCCTGGGTCCAGGAGACCTTCACGCCCTCCACGGTCGGCGGCACCACGGTCTTCGACCTCACCCAGGCGGGGTGACCCCCGCAGCCGGCGGCCTCCTGAGACCCCGTCATCCGGGGCCGTCGTCCTGAGGTCGGGCCGGTCGGTCAGTGGTCGCGCGGAGCTGGAGGCGTTGGCACCCAGGTCGTACGGGATCGGGCTGGTCGGTCAGTGGTCGCGCTGAGCTGGAGGCGTAGGCATCCAGGTCTCGCGGAATCGGCCCGGTCAGTTGGCGGCCGCGCGGACCCTGGCGATGGCGCTGGTGTCCATGTAGTCCCTGGCGTGGACGATCCGGCCGTTCCTGACGCGCAGCACCAGCAGTCCGGGCACGGTGATCGGCCGGTCGCCCGCCACCACGAACACGGTCTGCTCCACCACCACGACCTCCGGGTCCTCCGTACGGTGCAGCGCGTCCCGGCGTACCTCCCGGGCCTCGAACGCGCCGGCCCCCCACATCCCGTGATAGCCCACGCGGATCGCCTCCCTCCCCGCGAAGGGCGGCAGCCCGCCGAACGGGAACTCGTGCAACCCGTCCTCCGCGTACAGGTCGGCCAGCTCGTCGGCCGACTTGTGGAGCATGGCCGCGTGGTACGCAGTGACGATCTCGTCGATGGTCATGTCCGATCCCTCGATTTCACTCAACAGTCGTTGACTCAACGAGCGTAGAGCGAAAGTGCGCGCTCGGTCAACGCATGTAGAGTCGGTGCGTGGGTGAGAGAGTGCTGCCGCGAGCCGAGAGGCGGCGCAGGACCGAGGGGAAGATCCTCGACGCCGCCAGATCGCTCTTCGCCGACGTGGGCTACGAGCGCGCCACCATCCGGGGCGTCGCCGGGGCGGCCGGGGTCGATCCGGCCCTGGTGATGCAGTACTTCGGCAGCAAGGAGGAGCTGTTCCGGCACGCCGTGAGGGTGATGCCGGCCCCCGACGGCGAGCTGGGCGCGGAAGAGGTGGTCGAGCACCTGCTCGGCAGCCTCACTGTGAAGATGGGTGAGCTGCCGCAGGGCTCCCTGGCCATGATGCGTTCCATGCTCACCCACCCCGAGGCCGCCGCCTCGGCGCGGCAGGTGCTGGGCCAACAGATCGACCGGCTCGCCGAGGCTCTGCCCGGCGACGACGCCCGCCTGCGCGCGGCGCTGATGACGCTGGTCATGCTGGGTGTGGCCGTGGGCCACCAACTCCTGGAGCTGGACGAGCTGCGCGGGGTCCCCCAGGAGGAGATCGCCCGCCTGCTGCGTCCCAGCCTGCACACACTTACTGGACAGGACGTCTCATAACCGCTCGATAGCAAGCCGTTGGATCCCGTTCCCATTCCGCGGAACGCCCTTACGGTGGGGGCGCGGCCGAAGTATGGTGTGCGGCACGTGAACCCCTGAGTACTCCCTGCGATCGGGAAGGTGACAGTGGGCGTCGAGGTCGTGGTCGACGGGCTGACCAAGTCGTTCGGCCGGCAGGTCATCTGGGAGGACGTCTCGCTCACGCTGCCCGCGGGCGAGATCTCGGTGCTGCTCGGCCCCTCGGGCACCGGCAAGTCGGTGTTCCTCAAGACCCTGGTCGGCCTGCTGCGCCCCGACCGCGGGCACATCTGGATCGACGGCCACGACCTGGCCAACTGCCCCGAGAGCAAGCTGTACGAGCTGCGCCGCCTCTTCGGCGTCCTGTTCCAGGACGGCGCCCTGTTCGGCTCGCTCAACCTCTACGACAACATCGCCTTCCCCCTGCGCGAGCACACCAAGAAGTCCGAGGCCCAGATCCGCCGGATCGTGATGGAGAAGATCGACCTGGTCGGCCTGCAGGGCGACGAGGCCAAGCTGCCTGGCGAGATCTCCGGCGGCATGCGCAAGCGCGCGGGCCTGGCCAGGGCGCTCGTGCTGGACCCGGAGATCATCCTGTTCGACGAGCCCGACTCCGGCCTCGACCCGGTGCGCACCGCGCTGCTCAACCAGCTCATCGTCGACATCAACGCCGAGATCGAGGCGACGTTCCTGATCGTGACCCACGACATCAACACCGCCAGGACGGTCCCCGACAACATCGGGCTGCTGTTCCGGCGCGAGCTGGTGATGTTCGGCTCGCGCGAGATGCTGTTGTCGAGCGACGAGCCGGTGGTGCGGCAGTTCCTGAACGCCCGCAGGCACGGCCCCATCGGCATGTCCGAGGAGAAGGACGTCTCCGAGTTGGCGGCCGAGGCGCGGATGGGGCACGACCCCGGCCCACTGCCGCCGATCCCGCCCCAGCTCATGCCGACCGGCGGCCGGATCCGCGGCACCCAGCGACCGCCCGGCGCCTGGCTGGCGGCCAACGGGGTGATCCCGCCGCAGGGGTCGTTCGTGGACGAGCGCGGCCGCAACTGGCTGGAGGAGTATCCCCGCCTGATCAACGCCCACCTGCACGGCATCGCGTAGACGCAGGGCCGGATCCTCGGGGCGGAGAGCGCCGACCTCCGGCCGGGCAATCGCCTCCCGGGCCCCCACCGGCGGGCCGGGAACCGCGCCCCGAATCCCGTACGGCGGGCCCGGAACCGCGTCCCGAGCCCCCGATTCTGGGTGGGCCGGGGAACCGGGCCCGAGGCCCAGAACGCGTCCACAGCCCCGGAGGACCCCGAAGGGCGGAAAACGCGTGCCGGGCGCTCAGCGAGCCGCTGAGGGCCGCCTGAAGGCATTTATGGGTAATGTCCCGATCGGCCTGCTGGTGATCGTGGCCGCGCAGGCGTCAGGGTGGGGACGGTCTCGGGGACCCGGCCCGATCGCGGCGGGCGGCGGGAGGCGAGGGGGTCGCTGCCCAACCGGCTCCGTCGATTCGCGGACTTCGGGGCTCGGTGTCGCGTTATGATCCGGCAGCGACCAGCCGGAAGAGGGGTGAGCAGACGTGGCAGGACTTGCCGTACGGCCCGCCCGCATCCTGATCGCGGCGCTCAGCGGGCTGCTGGCGGTGCTCGTCGGCGCGGGCGTGTGGATCGCCGCCCTGGCGCGCGACGAGCAGGGCAGGGCGGGCGAGGGGCAGGCCGTGCTGCTGGCCGCGGGCCTGCACGCCAAGAACCTGATCTCGCTCGACTACAAGACCGTCGACGCCGACATGCGGCGCATCCTCGAGTCTTCCACCGGCTCGGCCAGGGCCGAGTACGAGGCCAACGCCGCCAAGCTCAAGTCGACCACCCTGGAGAACAAGGTCGTCCAGCAGGGCGTGCTGCGCGCGACCGGCCTGGTCTCGATGACCGCCACCACGGCCAGGGTGCTGGTCGTGGCCGACGTGGAGATCCGCTGGGACGGCTCCAAGAGCGCGCCCCAGGACCGCTACTACCGCTGGCAGATGGACCTGGGCAAGGCCGGCCGCCTGTGGCTGGTGTCGAAGGTGGTGCAGGTGACGTGAGGATCTTCACGATCGCGCTGCTGGGCGTGCTGGTCGTGGCGGGGGCCGTACTGGTGCCGACCATGTGGTTCAACCTCCAGGAGTTGCGCGGCGCCGACGCGGCTCGGGCCGAGGCGGTGGCCGCGGCCAGGAAGGCGGCGCCCGACCTGCTGTCGTACGACTACCGGACGGTGGAGCAGGATCTGACCAGGGCGGGGACGTTCACCACCGGCGAGTTGACCCGGCACTACAAGGAGCTGACCAAGACCCTGGTGACCAAGGCCAAGGCGCAGAAGATCGTGCAGACCGTGGCAGTGGCGGGCGCGGGGGTCGAGCGGGCCGAGCCGGACCGGGTAGAGGTTCTGCTGTTCGTGAACACTGGTACGGTCAAGGAGATCCCCGGCAAAGTAGGGCTTCAGCAAGAGTTCGCCCAGAACCGAGCCAGGTTCGTCATGGTGCGGCAAGGATCTCGCTGGCTGGTGGCGGCCCTGTCCACACTGCTGGGGAGCGCGTGAGGCCCCGAATGATCGCGGGCGTGCCGCTTCCTTCAATTGTTACCAAAAATCGGGTTTAGCGCGGCCCTTGATCGGGGTACTTCAGTCACAGCTACACCGGTTGTCGGCATGGGTTCGCCCCCCGGTGTGACAGAGCGTTAACCGCCCCCGTTCGCGGGTATCGTCTTGGGCCTGGCGGTAGGCGATCAGTCACACAGGGGAGAAAACCCAGCGTCCGGGCCCTGAGTCGGCTAAAAGTCGGGCTTGCGGGCTTGACGTTTCCGCCTGAACGGGCGATGCTGCGACCAACGTGGAGCATGCAGCGAGGGTGAAGTGGACAGGCGTGTGCCGTTCGGCTACACTGCCCCTTTGCGCTGCCCTTTGACGACCCGCGATGCTTGCTCACGTTGCGAGGTTGTCTGGCGTGCGTGTAGTCAGTCCGCCGCGAGCCCTCGGAAGGACATCTGTTGGCAGCCTCGCGCAACGCCTCCGCCGTACCCGCTGGTCCCCGTCGCGTCTCTTTTTCGCGCATCCAGGAGCCTCTCGAAGTTCCTGACCTTCTCGCCCTGCAGACCGAGTCGTTCGACTGGCTGCTCGGAAACGAGAAGTGGAAGGCCCGGGTAGAGGCGGCTCGCCAGGCCGGGCGCAAGGACGTCCCGACCCAGTCGGGCCTCGAAGAGATCTTCGAAGAGATCAGTCCCATCGAGGACTTCTCGGGGACCATGTCCTTGTCGTTCCGCGATCACCGGTTCGAGCCGCCGAAGTACTCCGTAGACGAGTGCAAAGAGAAGGACATGACCTTCTCCGCCCCGATGTTCGTGACGGCGGAGTTCATCAATAACACCACCGGTGAGATCAAGAGCCAGACGGTGTTCATGGGTGACTTCCCGCTCATGACGCCGAAGGGCACCTTCATCATCAACGGCACCGAGCGTGTCGTGGTCTCGCAGTTGGTCCGCTCGCCCGGTGTCTATTTCGACCGCAGTGTCGACAAGACGTCCGACAAGGACCTCTACGGCTGCAAGGTCATCCCGTCGCGGGGTGCCTGGCTCGAGTTCGAGATCGACAAGCGCGACAGCGTCGGCGTGCGTATCGACCGCAAGCGCAAGCAGGCCGTCACGGTGCTGCTCAAGGCGCTGGGCTGGACCAGCGAGCAGATCGTCGAGCGCTTCGGCCAGTACGAGTCGATGCGGGCGACCCTGGAGAAGGACCACACGGCCGGCCAGGACGACGCCCTGCTCGACATCTACCGCAAGCTGCGGCCCGGTGAGCCGCCGACCAAGGAGTCGGCGCAGACCCTGCTGGAGAACCTCTACTTCAACCCCAAGCGTTACGACCTCGCCAAGGTGGGTCGTTACAAGATCAACAAGAAGCTGGGCGTTGACGCGGAGATCACTCACGGCACGCTGACCGAGGACGACGTCGTCGCCACGATCGAGTACATCGTGCGCCTGCACGCGGGCGAGGAGTCGATGCCGGGCGCCAACGGCGAGGCCATCGTCGAGGTCGACGACATCGACCACTTCGGCAACCGCCGCCTGCGCAGCGTCGGCGAGCTGATCCAGAACCAGGTCCGCCTGGGTCTGGCCCGCATGGAGCGGGTCGTGCGCGAGCGGATGACCACGCAGGACGTCGAGGCGATCACCCCGCAGACCCTGATCAACATCCGCCCGGTGGTGGCCTCGATCAAGGAGTTCTTCGGCACCTCGCAGTTGTCGCAGTTCATGGACCAGACCAACCCGCTGGCCGGTCTGACCCACAAGCGGCGACTGTCCGCGCTGGGTCCCGGTGGTCTGTCGCGTGAGCGGGCGGGCTTCGAGGTCCGTGACGTGCACCCGTCCCACTACGGCCGGATGTGCCCGATCGAGACCCCCGAAGGCCCCAACATCGGCCTGATCGGCTCGCTGGCCTCCTACGGCCGGATCAACGCGTTCGGGTTCGTCGAGACGCCCTACCGCAAGGTCGTCGACGGCAAGGTCACCGACCAGATCGACTACCTGACCGCCGACGAGGAAGACCGGTACGTCAAGGCGCAGGCCAACACGACGCTCAACTCCGACGGGTCGTTCGCCGAGCCGCGCGTGCTGGTGCGCACCAAGGGTGGTGAGACCGAGCTGGCCCGTGCCGAGGAGGTCGACTACATCGACGTGTCGCCGCGCCAGATGGTGTCGGTGGCCACCGCGATGATCCCGTTCCTCGAGCACGACGACGCCAACCGCGCGCTCATGGGCTCCAACATGCAGCGCCAGTCGGTGCCGCTGCTCAAGAGCGAGGCGCCGCTGGTCGGCACCGGCATGGAATACCGTGCCGCGACCGACGCCGGCGACGTCATCAGCGCCGAGAAGGCCGGCGTGGTCGAGGAGGTCTCCGCCGACTACATCACGGTCATGAACGACGACGGCACGCGCACCACCTACCGCGTGGCCAAGTTCAAGCGCTCCAACCAGGGCACCTCGTTCAACCAGAAGCCCATCGTCGCCGAGGGCGACCGGGTCGAGGTCAACCAGGTGATCGCCGACGGGCCGTGCACCGACAAGGGTGAGATGGCGCTGGGCAAGAACCTCCTGGTGGCGTTCATGCCGTGGGAGGGCCACAACTACGAAGACGCGATCATCCTGTCCCAGCGCCTGGTCCAGGACGACGTCCTGTCCTCGATCCACATCGAGGAGCACGAGGTCGACGCCCGTGACACCAAGCTGGGTCCCGAGGAGATCACCCGCGACATCCCCAACGTGTCGGAGGAGGTCCTGGCCGATCTCGACGAGCGGGGCATCATCCGCATCGGCGCCGAGGTGGTGCCGGGTGACATCCTGGTCGGCAAGGTCACGCCAAAGGGTGAGACCGAGCTGACGCCGGAGGAGCGGCTGCTGCGCGCGATCTTCGGGGAGAAGGCCCGTGAGGTGCGTGACACCTCGCTGAAGGTGCCGCACGGCGAGCAGGGCAAGGTCATCGCGGTGCGCGTGTTCAGC